>SKJM01000202.1 GCA_007122045.1 Planctomycetales bacterium
ACTTCCGAAACCTGCAGTGTCTACAATCTCCTGAAGCTCACCCGCCACCTGTTCGGATGGGAGCCCGACGCCGCGTACATGGATTACTACGAGCGGGCGCTGTACAACCAGATCCTCGGTTCCCAGGACCCCGGCAGCGGCGACGTTACGTACTTCTACTCCCTCAAGCCGGGGCACTTCAAAATTTACAGCACGCCCTTCGATTCCATGTGGTGCTGCGTGGGCACGGGCATAGAGAACCACGGGAAGTACGGCGACACGATCTACTTCCACAACGACGATACCCTGTGGGTGAATCTCTTTATTCCGTCGGAGCTTCAGTGGAAAGAGAAAGGGGCGACCATCCGGCAGGAAACGGCGTTTCCGGAAATGGACACCACCACCTTCACCGTGTCCGCCAAGCAACCGCAGACGCTCAACATCAAGGTGCGCGTTCCCTATTGGGTAACGCAGGCGCCCCAGGTGACCATTAACGGCGAGAAGCAGACCGTCGACGCCAAGCCGCAAAGCTACTTGACGCTTTCTCGCACGTGGGAGGACGGCGACACGATCCAGGTCCAGTTGCCCATGGGGTTGCACCTCCGCCGCGCCCGCGACGACGAGTCGCTCGTGGTCGTCATGTACGGCCCGGCGGTGCTGGCGGGTGAGTTGGGTCGCGAAGGGATGCCCGACAGCCTCCGCTTCTCCAACCAAGCAGCCCACTCCGATGATATGCCGCCGCCGGTCCCCGTGCTGGTCGGCGCCTCCGACAATCCGTCCGACTGGGTCGATCGCGTCGAGGGAGCGCCGCTGAAGTTCCGTACGGTGAACGTCGGTAAGCCGGAGGACGTATCTCTCATCCCCCTCTGGAACCTTCACCACCAGCGCTATACGGTCTACTGGCAGACGATGTCGGCCGACCAGTGGGAGGGCCGGCCGCGATTGAAGCCGGCGACCGTCTCGGAAGACAGCGTCTCTCCGGGCATCGCCTACCAATACTACGAAGGCACCTGGACCAAGCTGCCGGACTTCGAGAAGCTCACCCCCGTCAAGGAAGGGGTGGCCGAAGACATCGATTTGTCCTTGCGAAACCGGGACGACCTCTTCGGGCTGGTCTTTTCAGGCTACCTGAAGGTCGAAAAGGCCGGAGATTACCGCTTTGCCGTCAAGTCCGACGACGGCAGCCGCTTATGGCTGAGCGGTCAGCAGATCGTCGACAACGACGGCATTCACGCCATGATCGCCAAGCACTCATTGACGCTCTCGCTCGAGCCGGGCTACTATCCCATCAAGCTCGACTACTTCGAGCATCGCGGGCAGCAGGGTCTGGAGGTGTACTGGTACCCGGATTCCGGAGGCGGTTGGCAGCGGCTGCCCAAGGACCTGCTGTTCCATTAGCGCCGGAAATGCCGTCGATTGATTCGTCCGTTTGTCGCAGGGCACCAAACTAATGAAAAGAATGTCGGACGAGACCGAAGACGGCATTGCCATCTACGCCGACCTGGGCGGCGCGTCGGCCCACGGCGGGAAGTCGTACATCAACCTGGTCCCCGGCGCCGGCGCGCTTGTCGTTGCCCACGAGGCGGGCCACACGCTCGAGCAGGTCGCACGCGAGTCGGACCCGGAGATCCTGGACAAGTGGGAGGAGGCCCTCAAGGCCGACAAGATCTCCGTTTCCGACTACGGCGACCATGTCCGCCACGAGGATCTGGCGGAATTTGCCCAAGTGTACGCCGTCTGCCTGGATGCGGGACCGGAACTGCTCCATGATGCGGTTCCTGCTGTATGCGAACGAGTGGGACATGGCGGGCATCATCTATTGCAGATCCCGGTTCCACTGGAAAGGCCACGACTGGGCGGGAGAGGATTGGATCCCAAGGGACATCGACCTGTACGCCCAGACCTATGAGAACCTGAAGCGGCATGCTCCGGGCTTTCCGTCGCCGCAGGAATTGAAGGATCGAGTCTACATTGGCAACACCTTTTCGAAGCCCTCTTCCAAGTGCTCTCGAAGGCTGGCACGTTCCAACCTTCCCAGTAGCGTGATCGCCGAAGACGTGGGCCTCGCCAACGTGCAGGCATTCAACAAGTTCTCCCGAAAGTTCCTCGGAATGTCGCCGCGCGAGTATCGACGCCGAACGTAAATATTGGGCTCTTCCGTTCTTCGTTGCAGGCCGCGCCAAGGTAGTAGGCACACGCTGCTGTGCCGTCCCTAAGTAACGCAGTCTGCACCTGGAAACGGAAGAGCCAAATATTGTCTTGCGCCGCCTTACCGCCGGCGAAACAGCGCCGTGCCCTTGCGCTTGAGCATGTCGAGCAGGACGGCGGCGAGGATGAGCAGGCCGAGGACGACGTTTTGCGTGTAGGGCTCCACGCCGGTGAGGTTCATGCCGTTCTGGATGACGGCGATGATGAAGGCGCCGATGAGCGTGCCGATGACCTTGCCGTGCCCGCCGGCCAGGCTGGTGCCGCCCACCACGACCGCGGCGATCACGTACAGTTCGTACATCATGCCGTAGGTGGGCGCGCCGCTGCGAAGCTGCGAGGCCTGCACGATGCCGCCCAGCCCGGCCAGCGCCGCGCACGTGCCGTACACGAACAGCAGCACGCGGCGGACCGGCACGCCGGAGAGGCGCGCCGCCTCCGGGTTGCCGCCCACCGCGTAGATGTACCGGCCCAGCACGGTCCGCGACATCAGCACGTAGGCGGCGAGGTACAGCACGGCCATCAGGACCACCGTGTTCGGGATGCCGAACAGGTCGGCCCCGCGGCCGAGCCAAATGAAGTTCTCCGGGACCTGGTAGATGGTCTTCCCGCCGTCGAGCGTGAACGCCAGGCCGCGGGCGACGAGCATCATGGCCAAGGTGACGATAAACGGCGGAATGCTGAAGAACGTGACCATGGCTCCGGAAAAAACGCCGATCAATGCGCAGGCGGCGATGGCGGCCAGGCAGCACAGCACGACCGCCAGCGGGGCGGCCTCCCGGGCGCCGGCATAGTCGCGCATCAGCAGCGTGGCCAGCACGGCCGAGAAGGCGATCAGGCTCCCGACCGACAGGTCGATGCCCGCCGTGATGATCACCATCGTCATGCCGATGGCAATCAGGGCGATCACCACGATGCGGTCGGCGATGGCCATGAGGTTCGACAGCTTGAGGAAGTCGGGCAGGTAGTAGCTTCGGGGTGAGATGATCGCCGCCTGCCCGGCAAGCTGGAACCGTTCGGACACGTTCTCGAGGATGGGCCAGCGGGCGACCTCATGGGTGGCGGCGATGACGTCGATCGGCCGGCCCGCGGCGGCCGCCTCTTCCAGTACGCGGCGCAGCTCCGCGGGGCTGCCGCTACGGGCGGCGGCCACGTCGATGCCCTCCTCGGCGAGCCGCGTTTCGAGCGCCTCGACGAAACGCCTCGCCTGGCCGCCGGTCTGCCCGAGCACCAGCACGCGCCGGGCCGGCTCCGGACGGTCGAGGATCCGCTGGGCGAGTTGGCGGGCGGCGTCGGCGCCTTGCGGTTGCTGCTCGTTCCACGTGGCAACACTGAAGAAGGCCGCCAGCAGCACCAGCACGAGGAACATGCCGTAGTCGGCTGTCCACCGGCCCAGGTAGGTTGTCAGGGTAATGCGGTCGGGTATGTGCATGGGACTTTCGTTGGCCGGTCGGGGTACTGGTAGGATGGACATTCTTGTCCGTCCATTCGCGATGGGCATTCTTGTCCTCGCGACGGACAGGAATGTCCATCCTACGTGGGCGACGGACAGGAATGTCCATCCTACGTGGGCGACGGACACGAATGTCCATCCTACGGACTGCTGCGTTACTCTTGCCGCTCGCCTTTCGGCCGGTCAGGCGATGGCGAGGGCCAATATCTGCTCCTGGGTGGCGTGGGCCGGATCGGCAATCTCGCCGCTGATGCGCCCGGCGTGCATGACCAGGATGCGGTCGGCCATGCCGAGCACTTCGGGCAGTTCGGAACTGATCATGATCACCGCCTTCCCCTGGCCGGCAAGCTGGTTGATGAGCTGGTAGATTTCGAACTTCGCGCCGACGTCGATGCCGCGGGTGGGCTCGTCGAAGATGACCACCTCGCAGTTGCGATGGAGCCACTTGGCCAGCACCACCTTCTGCTGATTGCCGCCGGAAAGGTTGGCGGCGGGGAGATCGGGATCCGACAGCTTGATGCGCAACGCGTCGATGTACTGCTGCAACGCGGCCGTTTCGCGGCGGCGGTCGACCCAGCCCAGCCGCGCCAGAAGCGGCAGGTTGGGCAGCGCGAAGTTGTCGCGTACCGAATGCCGCAGAATAAGCCCGTGGGCCTTCCGGTCCTCGGTCAGCAGGCAGATGCCCTGCTCGATGGCGTGCCGGGGCGAGCGGATGGCCAGGCGGCGGCCGTCGAGTTCCACCGTGCCGGCGTCGGGGCGGTCGGCGCCGAAGATCAGCCGCGCGGTTTCGGTGCGCCCCGCCCCCACCAGCCCGGTCAGGGCGAGCACCTCGCCGCGCCGGACCGTGAACGACACGTCGCGAACGCGCCGGCCCCGGCGCAGATGGCACACGCGCAGGCGCACCGGGCCGGGCTGCGTGTCGCGGGGCGGGAACTCCTGCTCCAGCGGCCGGCCCACCATGCGCTCGATGAGCTGCTCGCGCGAGAACTCGCCCACCGGCCCCGTGGCCACGTGGCGGCCGTCGCGCAGGATCATCACGCGGTCGGCGATGTGGAAGACCTCTTCCAGCCGGTGGCTGATGTACACGACGCCGATCCCCTGCGCCTTCAACTCGCGCATAATGTCGAACAGCTTGCCGATGTCGCGGTCCGACAGCACCGCGCTCGGCTCGTCCATCACCAGGATTCCCGCGCTGAGCGAGAGCGCTTTGGCGATCTCGACCACCTGCTGCTG
>SKJM01000214.1 GCA_007122045.1 Planctomycetales bacterium
AGCCGCCGTTCGGCCGACGGCACGCGCACCTTCTTCCACGGCGTGACGTGCCTGGTCGCGTGCCGCACCGAGCCCTTTTCGAGCCAGCGGCCGAGGTTCTTCAGGAACGGCTCGTCGGTGAAGTCTTCGCTCCAGAGGGTCGAGAAGGGCTTGCCGGCCTTCGTGAGCGAGGCGTTCAGGTTCAGCATGCCCACCAGCCCCGGCCACGTGCCCGACCAGTTCGCCACGGTCAGAATCGGCCCCTCGTGGCTCAAGAGCCCGGCCAGTACGTGGTGCGAGTACTGCCAGACGGCCTCGGCCACGATGAGCCTGGCGTTCGGGTCGATTTGCGCGAACACCTCCATGCCTTCCTTCTGCGAGCCGATGAACCCATGCTTCTGCTCGGGCTTGTACGGGTGGGCGCGGACCAACTCGTAGCCCAACTCGGCTACGGCCGCGCCGAGGGCCTGTTCCATCTTCTCCTGGGCCTGCCAGCAGTTCCGGTTGGCCGACAGGCGCAAGTCGCCGCTGGCCACCAGCAGCACCTGCTTCTTCTTCGCCTTCGGGGGCTTGGTGACTTTGGGAACGTCGTACTTCGCCATGGTTGGGGCTCCTGGATTCTTAGGGCTGCAGCGGGTGTTTATATATAGGGCGTGGCCGCCACCGGCCGTGGCCGCCGGTGACCCTTGTTGCGCGTGGGGCCGCGCGGGTAGCTGACTGACCACGGCTCCAGGCGGGACGAACCCGCCGGTGGCCCTTGTCTGACTCCAATTGGCAGGCATACCAAACGTCGACGTCCGGGGGAAGTGGTGGACGTGGGGGTAGTCGATCATCCAACCAGCACCGTGTCTTGGATGGCGTCGTCGGGCAGCCCTCGGAGAATATCCGCCTTGCGGTCCTCCAGGATCAGCTCAATAGCCTGCCGCAAACTCTCTTTGGCTTCCTCGACCGTCTCGCCCTGCCCGTTGGCGCCGGCCACCTCCGGGCAAATGGCCCAATACTCGCCCTCCGGAGCGGGTTCCAGAATTGCTGTGAATTCTGCCTTCATACCAATCCCCCTGTTCGGATGCGCCGAACCTCAGCGTTCAGCCGCCGGCAACTCCTTGATGAAGATGTTGCGGAACTGCACGCAGCTCGGGCCGCCCTCCCAGCGACCGGTCTGCTCGTTGTAGCGGCCGTGATGCTGCAGCGCGATGGGCCCGCTTTCCCGCACGCCGGGCAGGGGGGCGTCCTCGATCACCGTCTGCCCGTTGAGCACCACGGTCAGCCGGTCGCCGCGCATGATGATCTTCTGCCGGTTCCACTCGCCCACCGGGTTGTCGGCGTTCACCCGCGGGGTTACGCCCTCGCGCACCTCCTCGGGCAGGTTCCGGTCGGTCCGGTAGCCCCACACCTCGCCGGAGCCCATCGGGTGCGTCCAGATGTTCGTCTGCGCCTTCGGCATGCCGCGCAGGTAGATGCCCGAGTCGGGCGAGTAGGCGATCGGCGAGCCGTCGGGCTCGGTGGCGGTTCCGTAAAGCTCCTCGGCCGTCTTCAGCCGCCAGTCGATCAGCAGGACGAAATCGGCGAACGAATCCTCGGTCCACAGGTCACTCGCTCGCGGGTTGTAGTCGAGCACCCCGTCGATCACTCTCCAGTGCTCCTCGATCCGCTCATTGGTCTTCCAGCCGGTGAGGTCCTGGCCGTTGAACAGGGCCCGGAACCCCTCGGGGGGAACGTTCCGTTGGGCCTCGTCGGCCCGCAACGGGCAGGCGGCCGCTACGAGCAAGAGGGCCGCGGAAACAATCATGTGTCGCATGGTCTTTCTCCAGATTGTGGAAATGTGTCTCGCCCGCGATGGGGGCGCCTTCGCCGCCTCATTCACACCGCCGGGACCCCATCAAGCATAGCCCACCCGGCCGCCGTTCTCAAGACGTCGGTACGCCGTGGTGGGCTTGGCATCGAGGCAGCAGATGGTAGAATAATGGAGTTGGAGTCGCAGGCGGGCCGCGGTGCCGCATCTCGCACCTACCCGTTCGGGGGGGCTGGCCTTGTGTTCGCGGCATGGTGCTTGAAAAGCTCCCGGTTGGTCCTGTCTGCCGCGAAGGCACCCTGTCCTTTCATACGTTGCCCAGAAGCACTACCCGAGCGAGCCGCCGCGACCCCTTGCCGGATCGCGGTGCCATGGAATCACGGAGCCACCGTATGCCGATCCTCAGGAAGGAACCGACCGTTTTCCCCGAAGATCTGCTCGACGCAGACGTCCCGCCGGAGGATGACCGCCAATGGCAGGTCCTCTACACGAAGGCCCGGCAGGAAAAAGCGCTCGCGCGCGAGCTGCTCAAGTCGGCTGTGCCGTTCTACCTCCCGCTCATCGCAAAGGAAACCGTTCACCGCGGGCGTCGGATCACCTCGCATATACCGCTGTTTGTGGGGTACGTTTTCCTGCTGGGCAACCAGGACGACCGGCTGCGCACCCTGCAGACCAATCGGATCTCGCGCATCCTCGACGTGGACGATCCCGAGTCGCTCGTGTACGACCTGCGGCAGATTCGGCAGTTGATCGCCTCCGGCGCGCCGCTGACCGTCGAAAGCCGGCTCCTGCCCGGCGACCGCGTGCGGGTGAAGCACGGCCCCTTCGCCGGGCTGGAGGGCACGGTGCTCCAACGCCGCGGCAAGACCCGCCTGCTGGTGGCCGTCAATTTCCTCCAGCAAGGCGCGTCGGTCGAGGTCGACGACTTCTACCTCGACCCGATCGATTAGCCGTTCGCAGGGGACTGTCCCCCTTCGGCTGCGATCGATTAGCCCGGCTCCCGCCCGAAGCACACCAGGCACATGTCGTCGCTTTGCGGGCGGCGGCCCACGAACCGTTTCACGTCGGCGAGAATCGCCTTCCCGAGGCGTTCCGCACCGTCCTCGCTGGTCTTCAGCAGGTCCAACAGCCGGCGCTCGCCGTACAGCCGTTCTTCGGCGTCCATCGCTTCGGTAATGCCGTCGGTGTACAGGCTGACGCACGTGCCGCTTTCGAGGGGCAAAACGGCTTGGGGGTAGTCGGCTTCGGCTTCGATGCCCAGCGGCAAGCGAGCACAATCTGCCGCAATCGGCTCCACTTTCCCGCCCGCGCGGCGCAACAGCGGCGGCATGTGGCCCGCGTTCACCACCGTCATCTCGTGCTGCGCCGGGTCGAGCACACACAGCACCAGCGTGACGAACCGGTCCTCCCAGCCGCTGCCGCAAAACACGCGGTTCAGCCGGCCGACGGCCTGAGCGGGCACCGGCTCGGCCGCCAGGCAGAAGCGGGCTTCGGCCGAGAACTTCGCCATCAAGAGCGACGCCGCGATGCCCTTGCCCGATACGTCGGCCACGACCACCGCCACGCGATCGCCCGGAAGCAGCACGTAGTCGTAGTAATCGCCGCCGATCTGCCGCGCCGCCTGGTAGAAGCTGAAGAACTGGTAGCCCGGAATGGCCGGCGAATGAGCAGGGAGGAAGCCCCGCTGCACCGTGTGGGCCAGCGCCAGATCCCGCTCGAGCACCTGCTCGCGCACAGCGGTCTCATGCAACTGGGCATTCTCCAGCGTAACGGCCGCCTGGCAGGCCACACTCGCCAGCACGTCGAGGTCGTCGCGGCTGAAGCGGCTCCGCTGGTCGAGCGTGTCGATCTGGATGACCCCCAGCGCCTCGCCGGAACCGCCCACCAGCGGCGCGCACATCATCGAGCGGATGTGGAAGTCGACGATGCTGTCGGCCAGGTCGAACCGCGAGTCGGTCGCCGCGTCGGCTGAAAGGATGGCTTCCTTCCCGCTGATCACGTTCCCGATAATCGTGCGGCTGAGGCGGATCGCCTGCTGGTCGTCCATCTTCCGGTACTTCACCGCCTTGGGCACCAGCCGGCCCGTCTCCCGGTCGCGCAGCACCACGAAGCCGCGGTCGGCCTGCACGAATACTTTGAACAGGCTGTCCAGCAGTTTCGGCAGCACCTCGTCGACCGACAGGGCCGTGCCCAGGTTCTGGCCGATCTCGATCAGCGCCTTCAGCTTCGCCTCGGCGTTCACCTCCAGCCGCAGCCCGGTCGATCCGGTGGAGACATCGACCTTCGACATAATGGTCGAGTTCGACAGCGGCCTCGCATCGTCGAGAAATACCCCGGTAAGGGGGCGGCTCGACTCGTCCTCGGTTTCCGGGGGCGCGCCGGGCAAGCGGTGGTGGAACACGAAGACCAGATCGCAGATACTCAACTGGTCGCCCTCCTCGAGCCGCTGCCGCCCCTCGACCGCGCGGCCGTTGACGAACGTGCCGTTACGGCTCTTGAGGTCCTCGACGAAGAAATCGCCTTCGCGCGCCACGATGCAGGCATGATGGCGGCTTACCGCCCCCGACTCGAGCACGATATCGCAATCCGGATGCCGCCCCAGCAGGGCCCGCTCGCCCTCCAAGGGGAACAATTGCCCGGGGTTCGAACCCTGTAACGCCCGAAGTACAGCCATAACAACACCTATAGTGCGGTCCATTTCCACTCGCCAACGGGGTGCCATTTACTTCCGGTGGCCCGCCTGCCCTTGACTCCCGCCGCGTCTGCCTTTAGCCTAAACAAATGGCCCTAATGTATCCGATACCACCGCCGGACCTCCGCGTCCAGCCTGGGGAATAGTGTAACGGCAGCACGACTGACTCTGGATCAGTTAGTCTAGGTTCAAATCCTAGTTCCCCAGCTTCGTTTTCTACCCCGTTCAGGCTCCGGTTCTCGCGCCAAAACTCCTTGCCCTGTAAGGACTTGCGTCGATAGGAACGTGAGTTCTCGTTTCTTGGGTGTCCACCGGACTTCGGCCGATCTTACAACGATCTTACAACGTGTGGCAGCCGTAGGGCACCGTGTAGCATCTGGCTGGTCCGCCCCTCCGAG
>SKJM01000650.1 GCA_007122045.1 Planctomycetales bacterium
ACGAAGAGCGCGGCATCGGCCTGGCCGCCACCCAGGTCGACCTGCCCTACCGCGTGTTCGTGCTCAACCCGACCGGCGATCCGCAGTACAAAGAGCACGAGTACGTCTTCATCAACCCGGCCATCTCGCACCGCCGGGGCCGCGCCGAGGTTGAGGAGGGTTGCCTGAGCTTTCCGGGCATCCAGGCCCAGGTGCGGCGGGCGGAGAAGATTGTCGTTTCGGCCTACAACCTTCGGGGGGAGGAGTTGCACCTGGACTTGGACGGACTGTTCGCCCGGGCCGTACAGCACGAGACCGACCACCTCGACGGAATTCTGTTCATCGACCGGCTGAGCGAGCCGGCGAAGCTCGCCGTGCGCGATGCCTTGGACGAACTGGAGCGGGCGTTCGCCGGCGAGCGCCGCCGCGGCATCGTACCCGACGAAGAGGAGATCGTCAGCCGGCTCGCGGAACTCGAATCCCTCCGCACCTAAGCGTACCGCACCATGCTCGAAAGCGTGGCCAAAGTGTACATCATCGACAATGATCCGGCCATGCGCCAATGGTTCGGCGGGTTGGCCCTGTCGATGCAGTTGTGCCCGAAACCGTTCGCGTCCCCCCGCGAGTTCCTCGAACACTGCACCCCCTCGGAGCCCGGCTGTGTGCTGCTCGAAGTGCGAACGCCCGACATGAACGGACTGGAACTGCTGGATTGGCTGCGCCGGCGGGCCATCCCGTTTCCAGTGATCGTCGTTTCCGTTCACGGCGACGTGCCGGCCGCCGTTCGCGCGATGCGGGCGGGGGCACTCTTTTTCTTCGAGAAGCCGTGCGGGCGGCAAGAGTTGGAGGAGGCCATTCGGGAAGCGCTGCGCTGCGACGCCGAAAACCGCCGTCGGCTGGCGCGAAAACGCCGGCTTCACCAGCGGCTGGCCAGGCTCAACCCGGGTGAACGGGCGGTCCTCGACCGCGTCCTCGAAGGGAAAGCGAACAAGGACATCGCCGCCGAACTCGAACTCAGCCTGCGCACCATCGAGGCGCGGCGGGCGAAGATTATGGAAAAGATGCAGGCCGACTCGCTGGCCGGACTGATCCGAATGACCCTCGAAGACTCGATGTCCAGCTAGACGGGTTATTGAACTGCCAAGTTGCACGATAACGTATATGATAGAATAAGGTGAAGGCGTGGAAGGTCCACCCGGGACAACGCCCCCCTATTTGGAGTAAATATCATGCACTCGCCAGTGCAGGCTCGCGCAATTTGCGGCTCGATGAGAAATCTTTGTTCGCGTTCGGCCATCGCGCTGCTGCTGAGTAGCCTGGTGCTTGCAGTGCCGACGGGCGGGCATCTTTGGGGCCAAGAACGGATGGTTCCCAGCCGCGGGTATCAGGCGGCGTTTACCGACCTATACGAGGGCGAGTACCGGGACGCCTTGCGGCGTTTTCAGGCCGAAAGCCGCGGCGCCATCAAGACCCCTCAGTCGAGGTGGATCGATTCGATCGCGTACTACACCATGGTGGGGGAATGCTACTACCAGATGGGTAGGCTCCGCGAGGCGCTCGACCAGTACAACGCGGCGCTGCAGCTTTTTGCCGCGTTTCCCGGCTGGATGCTCCGCGTACAGTTCCAGCCCGCCATTCGACCGGCGAACGTCGGCGCCCGGCCCCCAATCCCCTGGGGTCAGAGTACGCGGAGTTCGCAGTTAGGTCATTACCCTTCCAGCATGCTGATTGGGCAAGGACAGATCGACCAGAACGAGGTCGTCAAACACGGCGGCGTGGTGCAGCAGGCTAAGCTCATGCCGATCAATGTACGGGAGATTGTTCGCGCGGCCACGCTGGCCATTCGGCGGCGAGCGGAACTGCTCGGGCCGGTGGCGCAGCACGACCCGCTGACCCAGCAGGTCCTGGCAGCCCTCACCCGACGCCCCGGCCCGCCCAACCACTGGTCGGAGGCGTGGATCGACGTCCAACTCGGGTTGGCGCATGCCGCCGTGGGGCAGGACCAGCAGGCGGCGCAGCACCTGC
Organism: Planctomycetales bacterium; assembly: GCA_007122045.1. Taxonomy (GTDB): domain Bacteria; phylum Planctomycetota; class Planctomycetia; order Pirellulales; family Thermoguttaceae; genus PWXP01. The sequence continues at coordinate 2,005 of SKJM01000650.1, forward strand.
AGCGCGGGTTGGTGGCGGCGGGCCAGTTCGACCACCCCTATACGCCCGTTGCGCTGTTGGAATTGGGTCGGCTGGCGCTGCGGCAAGGAAACTTCGACGCGGCCGGCGGCCTGTTCCTCGAAGCGACCTACTCGGCCGTCTATTACTCCGATTTGGGGGTGCTCGAAGAGGCCTTCCGGTTAGGCACCCTTACCCATATTCTGTCCGGTCGCGGGGGAATTTACCCCCCGCTGGCCTCTGCTGCCGGATGGGCCCGAACCAATGGCTACCGGCATCTCCAAGCCTCGCTGCTGCTCAGCGCCGCCGAGAACCAAGCCGTCCTGGGCAACACCCGCGAGGCCGCCGCCCTGTTGGACCAGGCCCGAACCGCCATCGGCAACCGCACCATGGGCCGGGGCGCGGTCGGGGCCCGGTTGCAGTACCTCGGCGCGCTGGTGGCGTTCCAGCAGGGCCGGATCAGCCAAGGCGAAACCGCCCTGGCCGACGCCATGCAATACATGAACCACGGCTCCCGATGGCTGTTGCAAATCCAGTTGGCCGACGGGCTGTTCACCGGCAACGCGGTCACCCCCCGCGTGGCAATGGACCTGTATGGAACCGTGTTGCGCGACCCTCAGCCGGCCGACTGGTCAAGCGATCCGATGGAAGCGCTGGCCGTTTTGTTGACGCCGCATCCGGGTCCGCTCGAGCGGTGGTTCGAGGTGGCCCTGGCCCGCAACGAGCATGAAAAGGCGCTGGAAATCGCCGACCGTGTGCGCCGGCACCGGTTCTTCAGCGCCCTCGCCCTGGGCGGGCGGCTCCAGTCGCTGCGCTGGGTATTGCACGGGCCGGAAGCCGTGCTCGACCGGCAGAGCATCTTGCTGCGCCAGGACCTCCTGGACCGGTACCCGGCCTACGAGCAGCTCGCGCGGCAGTCGGACACGCTGCGCGCCGAGTTGCGGGCGATGCCCCTGGCGCCCGACGACTCTGAAAACCTGACCCGGCAGCGGAAACTCATCGAGGCGATGGAAACGTGTACCGCTCGGCAGGAGGCGATCCTCCGCGAAATGGCCCTGCGGCGCGAGCCGGCCTCGCTCGTGTTCCCCCCGCTGCGCGACGTGAAGGAAGTGCAGCGAGCCCTGCCCGACGGACACGCCGTGCTCGCCTTCCTGGCCACCAGCCGCAGCCTGTACGCCTTTCTGCTCAACCGGGAGCAGTACACGTGGTGGCGCGTCGGCTCGGCCGCCCGCCTGCGCACCGAAATCGTCAACCTGCTGCGCGAGATGGGGCACCACGCGGGCAACCAGGAACTCGACTTGAAACAGTTGAGCGATGAAGGCTGGAAGGACACGGCCAAACGCGTACTCGACATGATCCTCGAGGGCTCCCAGGCCGACTTCAGCGGGGAGTTCCAGGAACTGATCGTCGTGCCCGACGGAATGCTCTGGTACGTGCCCTTCGAGGCCCTGCAAGTCGAGGTCGGCGGCCGGCGGCGGCCACTGATTGCGCGCGTGCGGGTGCGGTATGTGCCGACCGTATCGCTCGTGGTGCCGTGGGGGGCGGGCCGCCGCCAAAGCGCCACGACGGCGGTGGTGGCGGGCAAGTTGTTCCCTCGCGACAGTGCCGACGTGGCCCTGGCCGAACTCGACAAGCTGGCTGCCGTGCTGCCCGGCGTGAACCCGCTGCCGAGCCAGTTGGCGGGGCCTTCGTCCATCTACGCGACGCTGTTCGATCGGCTCGTGGTCCTCGACGACCTGCCGGAAACCGAAAAAGACCCCCTCGCCTTCGCCCCGGTGCCGATCGACGCGCGGCGGCCGGGCAACTCGATCAGCGACTGGCTGGCCCTCCCATTCGGCGGACCCGACGAGATCGTCCTGCCCGGATTCCGCACCGCCGCCGAGCGCTCGCTGCGCGGCGTGCCGCCGGCCACGGCCGGGCAGGAGGTGTTCCTGACCGTCTGCGCGCTGATGTCCACCGGCGCGCGAACCGTCCTGCTGAGCCGCTGGCGCACCGGCGGGCAGACCAGCTACGACCTGGTGCGGGAGTTCACCCAGGAATTGCCGCACACCGCGCCGGCCGACGCGTACCAGCGGGCCGTGTTCCTGACGGCCGGCTCCCGCATCGATTTGGACGCCGAGCCGCGAGTCCGGCGGGCGAAGGTCGACGATATTCCCCAGGCCAACCACCCGTTCTTCTGGGCCGGCTACATGCTGGTCGACGCCGGCAGCGGGCCGCCGGAGACCCGGCCCGAAGCGCTGCTGGAAGCGCCATTGGAAGCTCAGCCGGGGGTTCAAGGACCCCCCGACGACCGGCCCGAAGCCCGGCGCGCGCCCGGCGGGCAGCCCGGAGCCGTTCCGCCCGCCGCGCCATGAGGCAACCGCCTCGAATACCGTTTCCCGTTCACTAACCATTGGAGGGTTCAACCATGTTCCGCCTGCTCCCGCTTCCCCTCACGCTGCTGCTGCTTGTCCTCTCGCCGGGTGTGGCCCCGGCGGAAAACGACGGGCTCAAGGACCTCGACCGGGCCACCGAGGCGAAGCTCGGCGCGCGGTCGCTCGAGGACCTCGACCGGGTCATCGACCTGTTGGACCGCGCGTTGGAGAAAGGGCTCGACGAGGGCAATACCGAGTTCGCCCGCCAACTGCTGGCCGCCACCCTCATCCAGCGCGGATCGGTCCGGGCGCAGGTGGCGCTGCGGCTGGGCACCGAAAGCCGGCAGTTCGACGAGCTGCGGCGGCAGGCGGTGGCCGACCTCCAGCGCGGCACCGACCTCGACCCCGAGCAGCCCGACGCCTTGCACGACCTCGGCCGGCTGCAACTCCTGCCCGGCGGCGACCCGGAGTTGGCGGCGGCCGCCCTGGAGAAGGCGCTGGCGCT
>SKJM01000345.1 GCA_007122045.1 Planctomycetales bacterium
CCGATCAATTCCACCACCCACACGCCGGGCGCGTCGATCTGCTCCAGCTCGAAGGTGCGGCGGACGCGGCGGATGGGCGGCTCGGTGTAGGTGTACGCCGCCTCGTAGTTCGGCATCAGGCCGTCGAGCGCGATGGTCGTGTCGACCTCCTTGCCCTTGTCGCGGTAGTAGTTCAATTCGTTGATGCGGTACACGCGGACGAGCAACTGCTCGACGTTCTTGATGTCCACCTCGAGCGCCACCGGGGCGCCCGGCTCGAACGTACCGGGGTTGGTCGGTGCGAAGTCGATCTCGACCCGGTCGCGCAGGGCGTGCACCGCGGCCGGGCTGAGTAGTGCGAACGGGTCGCCCGGGCCGCCGGCCAGCAACTGCGAGTAGAGTTCTTCCGCATCGCCCACCCCGGCCAGCAGCCTCGCCTCGGCGAACACCCTGTCTAGGTACTGGCCGCGCAGGTATTGGCGGAACTCCTTCCGATAGTCTTCGGTGGTGAAGAAGTGGATCAAGTACGCCCGAATCAGCGGTTCATCGTTCCCGACCGGCGGCAGGAGCGTCGCGGAACGGTAGTCGGCCGAAGGGTCGGCCTGATGCTCCGGACGCAGGCTCCGCTGCGACTGCAACCAGGCGTCGTTGACGTACGGCGCGGGGCGTGGAATGGCGATGTATTGACGGAAGCGGTCGATGTCGTGCACGCCCATCTTGCGGTCCAGCACCAACCGGTGATGCAGGATGTTGAACTTCAGGCTGTTGTGCACTGAGGCCTGCTTCGTGAAGTGGTCAATCACCCGCTCCAGGGGGTCCCCCCGGGCGGGCAGGCCGCGCTCGACGTCTGCATTCGGCCCCGCGGCCAGGTCGGCGGCGAACTCCCAAAGCCGCTCCAGGTAGGCACGGCGGGCGGGCAGGTCGCGCTCCACGTCGACGTCGGGCCCGGGCCGCAGGCTGGAAAGCCACGTGACGAGGAACGTCGCGTCGTGGATCAGCTCCGGCTTCAGGCGGCGCAGCTCAGCAAGCTGCTCCAGCGTGAGCAGCTTGTGCACGGTGTGCGACCCGAACCCGTCGGAACGCGCGAAATCGAGGTCGGCGGCGACCAGCGCCGCCAGGTCCGGGTAATCGGGATGGTCGAGCCGCGCGAGCAGATCGCGCCGCTCCTCGGCGGTCAGGTCCCGGGCAATGAGCCAATCGTAGGCGGTCGGCTCGAACTGCTCGACGTTCTGCCGCTGCGGCGCCCGGGCGGCGGCCAGAAAGCGATCGCGAGTGATCTGGTCCTGATCAAGCGCGGTGGGCAAGTCGGAGGAGGCGTCGGGCCGCTCGCGCTGGTGCGGGTAGGTGAGGCCCAACCGCCGCCGCAGCCGCTCCAGCGCGTCGGCCGGGGCCGCGTCGTAGGAGAGCAGGATCTGGCGGTTCTCGATCGCCGCCCGGCGCGCGTCCGCCCGGTGACGCTCCTCCCAGATCTTCAGCAACGGGTCGACCTTGTCGAGCCGGCCGGTGTTCTGGTAGTGCAGGGCATGGTAGTAGTAATAATCCGCCGTACCCGGCACCAGGCTTTCGAGGACCTTCTCGCGATCCGGGGCGAGGGCAAAGTCTTCCGGGTAGCCCACTTCCTCCCCGTGGCCGAGGGGCGACATAAAGCAGGCGAAGCCGGCACAAACAAGGCCGGCAACGACGCGACGTAGACCAGACATGCCCCCACTCCTTCCGTTGGAACCGGACTGCTCCCGCCAGGGCCCGAGCCGCCGTGGCAGCACGGCACGACGGCCGGCACGGACCGAGGTTACTACGTTACTTTTCACCTCGGGCCAGTCGTTTTATTCCCTCCGGCCACCAGTTGGTCGGTGTCTCGTATGATTATGCCAGCCATTACTGAGGCTTTCAACGAAGTGAAACCAACGGAAGGGAAGCTGGGCCCGGTCGCACAGTGCACCGCAGCCGTCCGATGCCAATCGCCGCGTGGGTCCTCCGCCTTTTGCCGATCAGTCCGGCCACCGAAGCGCGCGACGCCGGGCCCGGTCAGAACGCCGCCTGGTAGTGCTTGCGGATTTCGTCGGCCGGCAGGGCGCGCGGGTAGAGGGCCACTTCGTCGATGCGCCCCTCGAACCCGAACCGGCCGTCGCTCCGGCCGCCAATCCATACCGCGCCGCCGGTCGGCGGCGGCGCGGTCTCGGCGGAAAGCTCGGGTTCGGGGCGACCGTTCAGATACACGGTCGCCTTCGCGCCGTCGCGCACCAGCGTCACGTGATGCCAGCTTTCGCGCGGCACCCAGTTGCGCAAAGGTACGTCGGTCGTGCCGGCGGGGGCGCCCTCCAGCTCCTCGCCCGCGTGGAAGATCAACCTGCCGGGTGCGTGTTCGGCGCCGCCGATGGCCAGGTGATCGCCGCCCGGGCCCCGCGAGAACAGATACCCCGTGACCGGCCGCGCGCCGGTGGGCATGCAGTTGTAGAACCACATTTCGACCGTGTACGACGGGCCCAAGTCCGGCACCTCGGCCGCCAGCCGCTCGCCCACAAAGTGCGGCGCCCGGTTGTCGAAGCCCAGGCCGGGGAAGTCGGGCGCTTGCGGGCCGGGCATGTCGTAGGCGATCTGCGTTTCGAACGTGCCCAACGCCCCGCCATCGACCGCGTTGACCGCGTGCGGGCCGTCCAACTCGCCCAGCCGCCAGTAGACGGCGGGCTCGGACGCCAGCACCGCGGCCGCGTAGGGCGGCACGGACGGCGGCGCCCGCGTCACGCGGATATCGCCCGCCACGTCGGCAACCAGCTCATTCACGCGGGCGACCACCTTCGGCTCGGCCTCGACCTCCAGGCAACTCGACCGGGCCAGCCACGTGGTGTAGCCGCCCATGGCCATCTGTTCGACCGGCGGCAGGTAACCGCCTTCCCATCCGTTGGCCAGCATGACGGTGAAGGTATGTTCCAGCGGGCTGGCCGCGGCGATCCGCAGCCCCGTAATGGCGAACACCTCGCACGGGATGCCCACCATGCCCAGCGTGCCGATGCGCAGGACCTGGAGCTTCAGGTTTCGCGTGGGCGGCATCTCGGCCAGGAGGAGTTGCTCACGAGCGTAGAAGTCGGTCAGGCTCTTCAGCGGCCGGCCCTCGGCTTCAATTTCCGCCATCACCTGCCGGGCCCACTCGACCTTCGGCTGGCGGACCTTCAGTTCCAGGTCGGCCTCGCGGGCGTCGAGCGGAAGCCCGTTGTGCCACGGAATGGCCCGGTACGCTTTCAGCGCGGCTTGGGCCACCTCCTCGCCCACCGAGTGCATGTCGAACTTGCACGGTTCCTCGCGGGTGTAGTCGCGCAGCCAGGCGTCGCCGCTCACGCCGTTGGCCAGGATGCCCACGAAGGGCGGATCGGTTTCGCCGGCATCGAGCAACTCGCCGATGCGGCGGGCGAACACGCCGAAATAGTCGGCCGAGAGGACCCCCGCCCCGACGTAATGGATCGAAAAGCTGCCCAGCACCGCGATGGGCGTCCCGTCCGGCCGGCGCACGGCCAGGATGGACACCTCCGGGTTCATCGGGCCGGAGGGTTCCTGCCAGTCGGGGTTCCGGTAGCCCGGGTGCATCGTCGCCCGCGTGGTCGGCTCGCCGAACGGATCGACCCCGATGCGGTCGGGGCGGGCGATCCAGCGGCGCGAATGGACCCGGTCGGGCAGGCTTTCCACGGCCCAGCCCACCTGCGCCGGGGCCAGGTTCCGCTGCGCCTGGTGGATGCCCTCGGCGATCTTGCCCGGCAGCCACGCGCGGTAGCGCTCGTCGGGATCGGTGCCCAGCGCGCCGACCACCGCCGGAGCCGAGTGGGTGTGCGTGGCCGAGACGAACATCCGCCCGGCAGGAATGCCGGTCAGCTCGTGCGCTTTCTCCTTCGCCGCGTCGATCAGCGCGCGGTCCAGCACGCAACTGTCGACCACCACGATGGCAAGCTGCCCGGCGCCATCGTCGAGCACGAGGCAGCGGGCGTGGAGCGGGTCGAGGGCCTTCTCGGCGTAGCGCGGCTGGAAACCGCCGTTGACCACGATCGGGAACCAGTCGGGCGTGATGTCTTGCGCGTACGCGCCGGCGCGGAACGGCCCGGCCGGCTCGGAAGCTTCCGCCCCCCGGGCAGCCCGGCGAAACGGAATCGCGCTCAATCCCAGCACGGCGGCCCCGGTGGAAACCAACATTTCACGGCGTTTCATCGTTCCATCCCCTTGGAGTGCGGCGGCTTGACGCCGCTTTCCATTTCACTCCACAACTAGACGCTGAACTTGATAAACAGTACGTCGCCGTCTTGAACAATATAGTCCTTCGGCTCCTGGCGCACCAGGCCGGCGGCCTTCAGGTCGCGCTCGCTGCCGTGGCCGAGCAGGTCGGGCACGGTGAACACTTCGGCGCGGATGAAGCCCCGGGCGAGGTCGGTGTGGATGCCCTCGGCCGCTTCAAGGGCGGTCGCCCCCCGGGGCAGCAGCCAGGCGCGCACCTCCTTTTCGCTCACGGTGAAGAAGAGCATCTGCCGGCTGGCGTCCAGCAGGGTGTGGATTACGTGATCGCGGTCGACGCCCTTCAGGCCCATCTCCTCCTCGAACTCGGCGCGGTCTTCCGGCGTCATGCGCGCCAACTCAAGCTCCAGGCCCACCGGGATGGCCATGACCGGCACCTCGTCGGTCGCGGCGGCGGTGAACCGCTCGGGGTGCTCCTCGTCGTCGGCCGTGTTGACCACGACCATCCGCGGCTTTTCGCTGAGCAGGCGAAACGCGCGGGTGACCTTCCGCTGCGCTTCGTTCAGGTGGCTTTCGCGCAGTGGGTTGCCCGATTCCATCGCCTCGAACACCAGCCTGAGCGTTTCGCGCTCATGATCGAGTTTTTCGCGCTCCTTTCGCGGGA
>SKJM01000115.1 GCA_007122045.1 Planctomycetales bacterium
CGGAAGCGACATCGCCGACCTCGACCAGGAGCAGCTTCAAGAGCGGATGCGGCACGTCACGGTCATTGCGCGGGCAACGCCGCTGGACAAGCTTCACATCATCGAGTGCCTCCAGGGCCTCGGCCACGCGGTTGCCATGACCGGCGACGGCGTGAACGACGCACCCGCGCTGCGCCTGGCCGACGTCGGGGTGGCGATGGGGCGCATCGGCACCGAGGTGGCGAGCCAGGCGGCCGACATGATCCTCACCGACGACGACTTCGCCACGTTGGTCGAAGCGCTGGTCGAGGGGCGGGGCTTCTGGCAGAACATGCGCAGCGCCTTGGGACTCCTCCTGGGCGGCAACCTGGGCGAACTGGGCCTGATGGCCGGCGCGGCCGCCTTGGGAACGCCCTCGCCCCTGACCGCCGTGCAAATCCTCGTCGTCAACCTCTTCACCGACGCCGTGCCCGCCCTGGCCGTCGTCCTCCAGCATCCCGAGCATCGGCACCTGGCCGGGCTGGCGCGCGAAGGGCTGGGCGCCATGGACACGGCCTTGCGGAAAGACATCCTGCGCCGCGCCCTGGCCACTTCCGTCCCCTCGCTGGCCGGCTACTGGCTGGCCAGGCGGTCCGGCGGCGACGAGCAGGCCAAGACGGTGGCCTTCGCCACGATCGTCGGCAACCAACTCGCCCAGACGCTCGACGCCGGCCGAGTCGGCCAGCGGCCCGGCCATCAAGTCGTCGGCGCCGTGCTCGCCTCGACCGGCCTCCTCGCAACCACGCTCGCCATCCCGCCGCTCCGCCGCCTGCTCGGCCTCGTCGTACCCACTCCCCACAGCCTGCTGCTCATCAGCGGCAGCGCCCTGGTGGCCGGTCTGTTGGGCCACGAACTTGAAGGGGAACCGGAGGAGCGGTGATTTCGTGAATACCCACCCATCAGCCGCAACGCGCTAGCGTCCGGTTCCAGCGGCGCCGCGCGGGGCCGTGTATTCTGCCAACCGGGGGCTAGCGCCCGGCGGCTGATTTCGTCGAACTCGGCAGTGGCGGGGAGAGTGCGCCGCGCTCGATGGCAACATCCATGCCCACCCCATCAGCCGCAACGCGCTAGCGTCCGGTTCCAGCGGCGCCGCGTGGGGCGGTGTGCAGGCGGGAATAACCTCGGGAACACGTGGGGAACACGGCGCAGTCCCGAAGAGTTGCCAGTGGCGTGGAAAACGGAATCCCGAAGAGATGGCGCCGATATTACTGCTGGCGGTCGGGCCTTTTGCCGCCGGGAAATGGCTAACATAGTCAGGAAGCTGGGACGAGACCGTCATGCCGCGGGGCGGAAGCCGTAGAGGAACTGGTAGTCGCGAAAGCCCGCGCGGTGGGGCAGGCGGTAGGCGCAGCGGAACTGCTTGCGGTCGTCGAAGTGCCACGAGCCGCCGCGGATCACGTGCGACTCGCCGCCGGGCGGCGGCGTCCGATCGCCCTGCTTGTAGCGCTCATAGGCGCCGGGGTCGTACCAGTCGGCGCACCACTCCCAAACGTTGCCGGCCATTTGGTAGTGCCCCCAGGGACTACACCCTTCCGGATACGACCACACGCTGCACGTCGTCTGAAGGCCGCAATTCTTCCAGTTGCGGCATTTGCCCACGTCCCACCGGTTGCCCCAGGGGTATTCCCGCCCGTCGACCCCGCGCGCGCCTTTCTCCCACTCCAACTCGGTCGGGAGCCGCAGGCCCGCCCAGCGGCAATAGGCGTCGGCGTCGTTCCAACGGACGCCGACCACCGGGTGGTCGGCCTTCTCGGGCGGGAAGCGGTTGCCCTCCCAAACCGGCGTGCCGCGGTCGCCCGCCTGCGGTGGGGGGTGGCCGGCCGCGTCGATGAACCGCTTGTACTGCGCGTTCGTCACCGGCGCGATGGCCAGGTAGTAGGCCGGAAGCTCGACCTCGAACGGCCCGCCGCCCTCGTCCTCGCCCGATCCCCCGGCCAGGAACTTCCCTTCCGGCACCAGGAGCAGCACCGTGCCGTCCTGGGCGTTGAACCGCGGCCGCGACTGCGATTGCTCGAGGATTCGCCGGGCGCCTTCGGCGGTTTGGGCGTCGGGCAGCGCCGATGCCTCGGCCAGCAGGGCAATCACCGGCGGGTCATGGGAATGCTGTTCGAGGGCCCGCAGAGCGGCACGTCGCCGCATCGCCCCCACCACGGGAAAGGTGGCTCGAAGGTCCCGTCTCCATCGCTCCAACAGGTCTCGGCTCGTCACGTTCGCTCCTCCTGGCGGTGAGCCCCCAGCCGTCGGTTTACTAAGGCACGGCACGGGCGCTCCATTGTTGTACCACACCCCGGGTTTCGTTGCACCATGGCCGCCCGTTCGCGCCACGCCACGCGGTCCCCTCGCAACCGGCTTGAGGGGCTGTCCTTTTCCGGCTTGCGGGGGTAAACTTCCTCAAGGTGCGCGGCAGGTCGGAATGTGACGGTAGGATGGACATTCCTGTCCGTCGGGCCACGCGGTAGTGGAGTACGTGGGTGAACCCGGCTGCTGAGACAGCCGGAACCACCCACCCTCCGGTTTGGCGCCAAGTCTGCACTTGGAAACGGAATGTCCATCCTACAGGTTTGTTTCTGCCGCTCGTCGATCGACCCCGTACACCACCGCTGAACCCTCCAAACGCCCGCTGCGCGGCGCCTTCGCCTTGGTCACCATTCCCTCGCTCGTTGAGAAGCCCGGTACGCTCCGGCCCATGCTCCGACTGGCGGCGCCCGTCCTTCTCGAACAGATACTCGGCACGGCCGTTTGGTTTTCGGACCGACTGCTTACGGGGCACTACCTGGAAACCCCGCACCTTGCCGCCATTACCCTCATGGCCTACGTGCTGTGGCTGGTGTGGGGGCTGTTTTCGGTGGTGGCCATCGGGGCCACGGCCATGGTGGCCCGCTTTGTGGGGGCGGGCGACTGGGCCGCCGCGCGCCACGTAACGCACCAAGCCTTCGTTGTGGGAGCGCTCGTCGCGTTCTTTGTTACGATCGGGGGCATGGCCTACGCCGACCGGGTGGCAGTGGCGATGCAACTCAGCGGCGAGTCGGCCGAATTGGCCACCACCTATCTGATGTGTGTACTGCCGGTAGTACCACTCATGATGCTCCAGACGGTGGGCGTTGCGTGCCTTCGCGGGGCCGGCGACATGGTATCGGGATTGGTGATCATGTCGATCGTCAACGTGGTGAACGTCGTGGCGAGTTGGTCGCTGGTGCTCGGCCTCGGGCCGCTCCCGGCCATGGGCTGGAGGGGAATCGCCCTGGGAACGGCCACCGGATTCGTCGTCGGGGGCGTGCTGGTCGCGGCGCTGCTGCTGCACGGCCGGTGGGGGCTCAAACTGGCTGTACGACGCTTGTGGCCCGACCGCCAACTGATCCGCCGGCTGCTCCGCATCGGCCTTCCCGGCGGCGCCGACATGCTGTCGATCATCGGCTGCCAACTCTGGTTCGTTTCGCTGATCAACCGGTTGGGCACCCTGGCCGTTGCGGCCCACGGCGTGGCCCTGTGTGTGGAGTCGTTGGCGTTCCTGCCGGGCTCGGCATTTCAAATGGCAGCCACCACCATGGTGGGCCAAACCCTTGGCGCGGGCGACCCGCGCCGCGCCTCGCGCAGCGCCCTGATGGCCCTGCTGTGCGGCGGGGGGCTGATGATCGTGGCCGCCGCGGTCATTTTCACCCGGGCCGGCCCGCTGGCACGCCTCTTCGTGCGAGCCGAGCACGTTCACGTGGCCGAGTTGGCGGTCCCCCTGCTGCGAACCGTATCGCTGGCCATCCCGGCCCTGGCCGTCACGATGATCCTGAATGGGTCGCTCCGCGGGGCGGGCGACACCCGCTGGCCGCTGGCGTTTTCCCTGCTGGGCCTGCTGGGCGTCCGCATCCCCCTGGCCTACTGGTTGGCAAACGACGCCGTCTACCTGCCCCTGGCCAACGTCACTATCGCCGGTTGGGGGCTCGGCGTGGTCGGCGCGTGGTACGCCATGGCGGCCGACCTGCACGTCCGGGCCCTCCTTGTGGCCGGCCGCTTCCTGCACGGCGGCTGGCAGCGGGTGGAGGTGTGAAGCGCCGAAACCTACGCCCCGCCGGGCTCGCCCACCCCAAACGCCTCGGCAATCCGCCGCACCAGCGGTTTGTGGCGCGGCGGGCAGTGATATTCCCACTCGGCCAGCACGTCGGCAAACGAGAGCAACCGGCCGCGCAGGGGGGCGCGGCGGTGAAACAACCACGTCAGCGCTTCCCAATGGCCGGGCTGCTCCTCGAACCACGGCAGCAGCAAGGCGGCCACCACAGCGTTCAACCGGCGGTTCACCGGATCCGCACGCATCGCTTCCCGGTGCTCGGCGTACCAAGCGGCCGGCGTAACGCCCTCGGGCAGGGCGACGTCGTGCAGCATGGGCTCAACGTAACGGTGCAACTCTGGGGCAAACGATTCCCAGCCCGGAAAGGGTGGTTCGCGCCCCCACCGTTCCGATAGGGCGCGCAGGACAAACCAGGAGGCCATCTCCGACAGGCTCTCCGGGAACCAACCGGCCTCGTGCGGGTAGGGCAGGTCGGCATTGTGAAGGATGTGGCAATGCTCATGGGCAAACTGGTAGATGTACTGGCACCAGAATCGGCTACGGGCCGTCAGCCGAATGACGTCGGTCGTGTGCCGGCCGCGCGGCCCGCCCTCGTAGAACATTTGCGGGCTGCCTTGCGGGCGAAACGCGACGGCGATGGGCCGGAACCGGCGGTTCGGGAAATATTGCATCAACTCGTCGCAGGCCGAGCGCAGCATCTGCGCGACGGCGACGGGGTCGGCGTCGTGCCAGCCGGGGCGCACGGTGAAGTCGTAGTGAGGAAGCCGCCGCCGACCGGCATCCGTGTCCTGCGTTTGGAGGGGCAACATGGCACTGCCAAGAAGGATGATCAAAGCTCTCGACTGCATCCCATTGACGAGTTCATACCGGTCGGGGTCGGGCAGGGCGGCCAGTTCCTCGGCCGTCACCGAGGGTCGGGCAGCGGCGGATTCCACGCTCATCGTTACCTCCGGTCAGATACGCTCCAACGGTCCAGTATCGGGCGCGGGGCCTCGCTTGTCAACATTACGGCCTGGCAGCTCGAACGAGCTATGCATCCCCCCCACTCCCCCTGTCGGAGCATGTTCTCCTACTTCCACTGGTCGGCGGTTGCGGGACTGAATCGTAGCGAGGCGCCGGATGGGTGGGCGTCGTTGGGGGGTGCTTCGGAGGGAATGAGCCGTGTGATGGGCCCGGGCTCGCGCCCGCATCGGACCGGACACACCCCCAATGCTGGCCTCTGGAGTGTCGCCCCCCCTCGTGGGTGGGTTCTCCGTTGCAGACCAGTCGCACCGTGTGCCGGAAAGCGGCGGATGGCCGACGCCGGAGGCTCCCTTGCTGCTGGTTTGCTCCTGCCCATTGCCCGGATTTCCGTGGAAGCTTATAATCGGCGGAACGGGGCGCAAACAGGCCTTGATCAAACAGGAATACCCATGTCTGAATACGAATCTGTATTGGCTGCAGCCGTGCAGCTTTCGTTGCCTGATCGACTTCGTCTGATTGACGATTTGGCGTCTTCCGTTCCTGACGATCAACCGCCAACCCTGTCGAGCGAATGGCTGGCCGAAATTGGGCGTCGGTCGGCGGAACTCGACTCCGGGACCGTAACTGCCGAACCCTGGCCGAGAATCCGCGAGCGCCTGTTCCGGGAGCACGGTGTCCATGGTGCGGATTGACTTTCACCCCGCCGCCACGGCAGAATTGGAGGCCTCTGCGAGGTGGTACGCCGAACGGAGTGACGCGGCCGCGCAACGTTTTGCGATTGCTGTTGATGAAGCCCTGGAGAAAATATCCGACGACCCCGGGCGTTTTGTACGAGTCGACGCGCGCCACAAAGCATGCAGCGTCCAGAAGTATCCGTTTCAGGTTGTCTTTCGTGACGATGGTACGCGAATCTTCGTTGTGGCTATTGCGCACGCGAAGCGGCGGCCGGGCTATTGGCGAAAGCGGTCACAGATGTGAGTGGAAAACATGCAGCCTCGGCGCGTCTGTTGAAGAGTGGACAAGGACACGTCGGTGGTGCAGGAGACAACAAGCGCATGCCTCAATCCCAACACGCTTACGTACTCGATGTGATGGCCGAGGACCACCCGGGCATTGTCGCCTCGGTGAGCCAGGCGGTCGAGTCGCTCGGGGGGAATATCGACTCGTGCAGCCAGACCGTTCTGGGGGGTTACTTTACCCTCATTATGATTGTAAGCCTGCCGGAGCACATCCCCCCCAACGAACTGGCCGAACGCGTCCGCACCGCCGAGGGCGCCAACCGCCCCTACCAGGTGCTCGTCCACCCCTGGAAGCCGCACGCCGGTTCCGCCGTGCCCGAACCCACCGACCGGTTCGTCATCACCGCGTTCGGCCAGGACCAGCCGGGCATCGTCCGCCGGTTCAGCCAGTACCTGGCCAGCAAGGACATTAATATCGTCGACCTGTACGGCCACCGCGAGGCCGAGGAGTTCGTGCTCATCGGCCAGGTCGAGGTGCCCAAGCGGTGGGACATCCGCATGATGCAAGCCGACCTGGAAGACTTGGGCCGGGACTTGGGGTTCACCGTCAAGCTGCAGCACGAAAACGTGTTTGTGGCGACCAACCAGTTGCGTTTTGCCCGGTCGGCATAGGCCAACAAGGACTGCCGAATGCTTCGAACGGAAGAAATCCTCTCCACGATCGACATGCTGCACGCCGAACACCTCGACGTGCGCAGCGTGACCCTGGCGCTGAACCTCGACGATTGCGCCGCGCCGAGCATCGACCACGTGTGCCGCAAGGTGCGGCAGAAGATTCTCGCCCGGGCGAGCCGCCTGGTCGAAATATGCGACCGGGTCGGCGCGAAGTACGGCATTCCGGTCATCAACAAGCGGCTGGCCATCTCGCCGGCGGCCACGCTGCTGGCCGGCCATGGGCGAGGCGCGGCCGTGCGGCTGGCCCAATCGCTCGATACGGCCGCTGGCGAGTGCGGCGTCGATTTCGTCGGCGGGTTCACCGCGCTGGTGCACAAGGGAACGGGGGCAGGCGACGACGTGGTCATCCGCGCGCTGCCGGAGGTCCTCTCCCAGACCAGCCGCGTGTGCGCCTCGGTAAACGTGGCGTCGCGCAAGGCGGGCATCAACATGGACGCCGTGCACCTGATGGGGCACACGCTGTTGGACATCGCCGCCGCCACGGCCGACCGGCAGGGGTTCGGCTGTGCCAAGCTGTGCATCTTCGCCAACATCCCCGAAGACAACCCCTTCATGGCCGGCGCCTACATGGGCGCCGGCGAGCCGGAAGCGACCGTCAACATCGGCGTTTCCGGGCCCGGAGTGGTCGGAAGCGCCCTGCGCCGCCGCCTGGCCACCGACGCGAAGCTGACCCTGGGCGACTTGGCCGAGGAGATTAAAATTACCAGCTTCCGCGTCACCCGGGTGGGCGAGTTGATCGGCCGCGAGGTGGCCGCCGAGCTGGGCCTGGCCTTCGGCATCGTCGACCTGTCGCTCGCCCCCACGCCGACGGTGGGCGACAGCGTGGGCGAAATCCTCAAGCTGCTCGGCATCGGCCAGGTGGGCGCCCCCGGCTCGACCGCCGCCGTGGCCATGCTCAACGACGCGGTGAAGAAAGGCGGCCTGTTCGCCTCCAGTTCCGTGGGCGGCCTGAGCGGCGCGTTCATCCCGGTGAGCGAAGACGCCACCCTGGCCGAGGCCGTGGCCGGGGGGCACCTCGTGCTCGAAAAGCTCGAAGCCATGACGAGCGTCTGCTCGGTCGGGCTCGACATGATCGCCCTCCCCGGCGACACCCCGCCCGAAACGCTTGCCGCGCTGATTGCCGACGAGATGGCCATCGGCGTGATCAACGACAAGACCATGGCCGTTCGGCTCATTCCCGTACCCGGCGCGAAGGCCGGCGACGTGGTCGACTTCGGCGGCCTGTTCGGCAAGGCGCCGGTCATGGCGGTGCGCAACGCCGGCGCCAGCAAGGCGTTCGTCCACTTCGGCGGCCGCATTCCCGCGCCGTTGCAATCGTTGGGGAATTGAAGCGCCACGCTGGGACGCTTGGAGCCGTGTTGCTCGGCGCCCGTTCCTGAAGCGATTTGGCGCGATCCCGCCTTCGTGAGGCACAGGTACTACGCGCGGTCGTTCAGTTCGTGGCGGGCGTCGTCGATTTCGCGCAGCACGGTGGCGAGGCTGCCGGTTTGCATCAGCCGCGAGACGGCCGGCTGCTCGTTCCGGCCCATCTCGACCAACGCCGAGCACGACAACACGCCCTGGGTGCTGCCCGACGGCCGCGTGCTGTTCACCCGGTGGGAATATGTGGACCGCAGCCAGTTCGACTACCATCACCTGTGGACGATCAACCCCGACGGCACCGGGCAGATGACGTACCACGGCAACCAGCGGCCGGGTACGGCCATGCTCGACGCGAAGCCCATTCCCGGCACGAACCGCGTCGTGGCGTCGTTCTCGCCGGGGCACGGCCTGCCGGGGCACATGGGGCACATGGGGCACATGGGGCACATGACCATCGTCGATCCGTCCAGGGGGCCGGACGATCCGGCCGCCGCCCGCCGCGTCAGTTCCGGCGGCCTGTACCGCGATCCGTACCCGTTCTCGGACGACTGCTTCCTCGTAGCCGACGGCCGAGGCATCCACGTGATGGACGGCCGGGGGCAAACAGAACTGATCTGCACGGTGCCGCCCGGATGCCGGCTCGAATGCCACGAACCCCGGCCGCTGGTGCCGCGCGCGCGGGAGCGAGTCATCCCGCACCGGATCGACCTTGCGCAGCCGACCGGCCGGCTGTTCCTGGCTGGCGCCTATGCCAGCTCCAACCATGCTGTCTGGAAGGACGCCAGCGGGAAAGGGTCGGCCGGGTGGCCCGCCGGATCGAGCAGGTTCCGCCGCGGGGCGGCGCCGGTGAGCCGCCCGACTTCGACGCGCTGCGGCCGGTCGGACGCGTTCAACAGCACGAGGATGCGCTGCCGCCGGTCCGGGCTGGTCCGGCCGAAGCCCAGCAGGCCCGGGTCGGGCAACTCGACCACCTGTTGCTCCCCGTCGGGATGAAACGCCGGCTGCGCGATCCTTGCAGCCACCATGGCGCGGTAGCCGTCGAGCACCCGGGCCTGCGGCGAGCCGGAGGCCAGCATGGCGTCGAGCTGCTCGCGGGTGAACTTGCGTCGGTTGATCGACCGGGCGCGGCCGGTGGCCCGAACGCCCTCCGCGTCGTTGGGCGTTCCCACGAGGCTGTGAAAGTACACCGCCGGCATGCCGCGCAGGGCGAGCATGATCGCCTGCCCGGCCAGGAAGCGGCGGACCTGCATCGACGGATTGGCCTGGTCGGGGTCGGACAGGGCCGAAAAGTAGGCGATGTTCAATTCATAAGGGCTGTCGGTCCCGTCGGCATTGCGCTTCGTGCTCACGTGCCCACCGCGCGCCTGAACGGCCGCGAGGAACCGGTCGAAGCGTTCCGGCGGCATGAGCCCTTCGAGCGGGCGCACGCCCACCCCGTCGTGCGAGGCCGTGAAGTTCAGCACCGTGCAGCCGGGCGGTGGCGGCGCCAGGCCGGCCAGCCACCGGGCCAGCAGCGTCGCGTCGCCGCTGAGCAGCGCCTCGAGCAGCAGCGGCGCCAGCGCGAACTGGTACACCATGTGCGCCTCGTCGCCGGTGCCGAAGTAGCTGATGTTCTCCTCGTGCGGCACGTTGGTTTCGGTCAACAGGATGGCGCCGGGGGCCAGTTCGTCTACCAGGTCGCGCATCAGCTTGACCACCTCGTGCGTTTCCGGCAGGTGGATGCACGGCGTTCCCAGCCGTTTATACAGGTAAGCGATCGCGTCGAGCCGGATAATCCGCGCGCCCTGCCGCAGGTAGCAGAGCAGCACGTCGAGCATCTCGAGCAGCACCTCCGGCTCGGCGAAGTTCAGGTCGATTTGGTCGTCGCTGAAGGTGGTCCACACGTGCCGCGTGCCGCGCGAAGTTTCCACGGGGGTCAGCAGCGGCAGGCTCCGCGGCCGGACGACCGTCGAGACGTCCTCCGCCGGATCGACCTCGATAAAATACCGCGTGTAGGGTTCCCGGCCCTCGACATAGCCCCGGAACCACGCGCTTTGCCGCGACACGTGGTTGAGCACCAGGTCGAACATCAATTCATACTGCTCGCCCAGGGCGGCCACGTCGGGCCAATCGCCCACGCCCGGGTCGACCTGGCGGTAGTCGATTACCGAGAACCCGTCGTCGGACGAATACGGAAAGAACGGCAGCAGGTGGATGGTGCTCAGCAGCGGCTCCAAGCCGGCATCGGCCAGGAACCGCTGCTGGCATCGGAGCGGTACGGCGGCGGGGCAGCGGACCTGGTCGGCATAGGTGATGAGCGCGACGTCGCGCTCGTCCCATGCGGTCTTGCGCGCCGGCAGTTTCGGCGCGTACCGCGCGGCCAGCGTCACGACCCGTTCGAGGCACTCGGCGGCCCGGCTCCCATAAAGGCGATGGAGCCGTGGTTGGATGCGTTGCTTCAGCCGTTCCAACGACATGATTGCCATCCTTTTTGCGTTAGGCGGTGCAACGTGGGACACGCTCCCCGTGGCGCAGCCCTTTCCCCGTCGGTGCCGATGGACGCCGCCTTCCGGCCATTGTATACTCTTGTGACGTAAACGTTCACGGGGGGACCGTCCCCGGCCGGCCCGCGAACGCTTACACTGGGACAATAGCCCAACCGCCCCTCTGGACGCTGAAACCATGACGAAGATTCTTGGCATTGTCGGAAGTTACCGAAAGCAGGGCATCATTGACGCCCTGGTGACTGAGGCCCTCGACGCGGCGGAGGCCGCCGGCGCGACGACGAAGAAAATCTACCTCGCCGACGCCCACGTCGAGTTCTGCCGGAACTGCCGCCACTGCACACAACAGCCGGGAACGGAACGTGGAGCCTGTGTGCAATCGGACGACATGGCCGCGATTTTGGACGAATGGGCCGCCTGCGACGGGCTGGTCTTGGGAGCGCCGGTGAACTTCTTCAACGTCACGGCCGTGACCCGCCGGTTCATGGAGCGGCTCGTCGGCTTCGCGTACTGGCCGTGGGGACAGATGGCCCCCTCCGTGCGAACGAAGCGTACGGGAAAGAGGGCCGTGGTCATCACATCCGCGGCGATGCCCGGCTTCCTGATCGGCATTGCTACCGGCGCGCCGCGCGCCCTGAAGATGATCGCCACGACCATGGGCGCCAAGGTGATCAAGACCATTTGCGTGGGGCTAGTGGCCGGGGAGGAGCGGCCGACACCGCCGGCCCGGGCCGTGCGAAAAGCACGAGCCGCCGGCCGTCGGCTGGCTGCACGTTCGGCGAACCCCTGAAACGATGTACCGGCAAGAGCACATCGGCATGGAACCCCGCGACATCCCCTTGAACCGGCTCTACCACGACCTGGCGCACCTGTGGCCCGTGATGAGCCCGCCCGAGGAGTATGCCGAGGAGGCGGCGTACTGGCGGGCAGCGCTGCGCGAGGCGCTGGGCGCGGGCCGTCACCCCATCTTGGAGCTTGGCGTTGGCGGCGGCCACAACCTTTCGCACCTGACGGCCGACTTCCAGGCCACCGCCGTCGACGTTTCCGAGAACATGCTCGCGCACTCCCGGCGGTTGAATCCGGGCGTCGAACATCTCGTGGGCGACATGCGGCACGTGCGGCTGGACCGCGCCTTCGCGGCGGTGCTCATTCACGACGCCATCAACCACATGCTCTCGGAGGCCGACCTGCGGGCCGCGTTCGCCACCGCGGCCGCGCACCTGGAGCCCGGCGGCGTCTTCATCACCAGCCCGGAGTTCCTGCGCGAGACCTTCCACGGTCCCCGCGCGGAGGTGTGCACCCGCACGAAGGGCGGCACGCACTTGACGTACATCGAGTACACCCACGATCCCAATCCGGCCGATACCACGCTTGAAGCCGTATTCGCCCATTTCATCACCGAGGGCGGCCGCCTGCGCGTCGAGCACGACCGCATGATTACGGGCATTTTCCCTCGTTCGCTCTGGCTCCGCCTGATGAAGGAAACAGGGTTCACACCCGAGGAGCGAGTCTACCGCCTCGCATCGACCGGTGCGGAATACCTGCTGCTCCTCGGAAGGCTGCGCGGGCCGTCGCGTTAGGCCGGATTATTCACGTGGAGGTAGGGTGGTGACAAGCAAGCCAAGTTCCTGGTGGGACTTCGGTCGCTTGGCCGGACGTGCTTCCGGCGCACGGCGGGCAAACGAGCCCAGCGTGGCTTGCACAGTCCCACCAGGAACTTACGCGACCTCGTCCCACCCTACATGAATAATCCGCGTCAGTCTGCACGGGCGGCGCGCCCGGCAAGGGCCTTCACCATCAGGTCGGGGTGATCGGTGAATGCGCCGTCGGCACCGAGGTCGAACAGTAGCCGCTCGACGAGCCATTCGAACGAGGGGGCGTACGGCGGCAGGGCGTCGGCCCGCAGCGTCCAAGGGTGCACCACCATGCCGCGGGCGTGCGCGCCGGTCACCAGGGCATTGTCGTCGACGGCGTTGCCCTCCCGGTCGAGAAGCCTTCCGAGGGCCGGGCCGATGCCGTCGGCGTAGGCGGCGATGCGGTCGAGCCCTTCGGCGGTGACCATCGCATCGGCGGCCCGGCCTCCGCCGATCAGTTGTACGAGCCTCAGTTCACCGCCCAATTCGCGCAGTCGCAGCAGGCTCGCCGCTTCAAACGACTGGATGATCACCGGGTCGGTTTTTGATCGGTAGCCGTACTTCGCCAGCACGTCGAGCAGCGCGCGTTCGAAGTCGTGGCCCTCGGCCGCGTGCCACCCCGGGGTTTTCAACTCGGGATAAATGCCCACGGTCCGACCGGTCGAGTGGTTCAGCCCCTGGACCAACTCGATCAGCTCGGCCAGCGTGGGTACGCGGAACACCAGTGCCGCGTGGGTATTGGGGAACCGGCCGGGATAGACGAGTTCGTTGGTACCCGGCCGCACGCGTTCCCGCACGCGGAGCGTCTTGATCTCCTCGAGCGTGAAGTCGGCGGCATAGTGGCGACCATTTGGCCGTGTCCGGCCGGGAAAAACCTCGGCCACGTCGGTGGTGGCATCGAGCGTTATGTCGTGCAACGCGATGGGAACGCCGTCCTTGGTGAGCACCAGGTCGGGCTCGATGTAATGCGCGCCCTGCCCGTAGGCCATCGCGTACGCCTCGAGCGTGTGTTCGGGCAGATATGCCGACGCCCCGCGATGCGCGATGACCACCTTTTCCGATTGCCGCGCAGGCGAATCGGCCGCCATCGCCAAGGCGGCCCCCAGCCACATACCGAGCAGCCCTGCCGCCGGCAACACGGTCGGCCAGGGATCGACGTGAAAGAATATCTGACGCAGGCAGTTCATCGTAGGCTCCGATATGCATTGACCGTCGCACGAGCGACGCAGTTCGCGCCTTGCAGCCGTCATTTCCGGCAAGTATAATGTTTCGCCGCTTACCCGGCAAGCATCGCAACACCTACTGCTTCCGGGCTCTCTTGACACGTTGCAGGTCGATTGCCATGCCGTAAATCGAACTCGCCCCGCGGCCCGCGCCCGCGTAAAACACCAGCATCCACTCGCCGTTGCCCAACGGGGTCATCCAGGGGTACGACCAGTCGGACAGGTTGCCGGCGCCGGCGGGGATGGCGGCCAGCCGGCCCTCCCGCTGCCACTCGAGCTGCTCGACGTCGGCCGTCCACAAATAGGCTCGGCCGCGGGTGCTCTCGAAATCGCCGCGGATCGACTGAATGGCGTACAGCTTCGACGGGTCGGCGGGCGAGACGGTGATGAACGGGCTGGGCTGGCGGCCGGGAAGCCCTTCGGGAATGACCAGCGCCGACGGGCGGATGCGCCACGTTTTGCCCAGGTCCTCGGAGACCGCCTCGTCGTACCACCGGGTATCGGCGCCGCCCGGCAACCGCAGCAGGCCCACGAAACGCCCCTCGGTAAACGTGAAGGCCGGTTCGAAGTACGCCTTCTCGGTAACCAACCGCGGCGGGCCCCACGTTTGCCCGTGGTCGGTCGAAACCGACAGCCAGATTCCCGCCGCCGGCTTGCTGGGCCGCCGGTAATGGCCGAAGGCGACCAGTCCCATGCCCGGAACGTGCAAGATATTGCCGTACACCGAGCCGGTGGTATTCTCCGCCAGGGCGGAGGTGTCGACCCGCTCCCACGCGGCCCCGGCGTCGGTGGATCGCCAGCCCAGGATGGTGTTCTGCGTGTTCCCGCGGTAGGCCATGGCCAGCAGCACCACCGCGCCGCCGTCGGCCAAGCCCAGGGCCATGTTGCCGCAATCGCGGTAACGTTTGTCATCGTCGGGGAAGTACGCGAGCAGGTTGGGCGGGCTGAACGTGGCGCCGCCGTCGGTCGAGCGGGACACCGCCGGCCCCGACCCCCCGATGTTGTGCCCGATGCCCGCACTGTAGGCCAGCACCAGGGCGCCGTCGCCGGTGGCGACGATCTTCGGCCAGGACAGGTGTTGCGTGGCCGGATCGTCGGGTGCCGCGACCAGCAGGCGGGGTTCGCCGTAGTCGCCGCCGATGGGCACGGGGTCAGCCCCGGCGACCGCCAAAGCCCAGCCCAGGGCCACGGTAAGTGTGGTCATCATCGTCGCGTCTCCTGGAGGATCGTGGTGAGGCACATCGACCGTTTGATCCATCAGATTACACCAAGACCGTCGCCCGGTGCAAGATCCTCGTTGTTGTCACACAAGTTGAGCGGAGTACTGCACACGGCGCCGACGCACAACCGCGATCACCAGGAGTTGGCCGGGCACGTTTGGAAGTGGCTGCGCGAGCATTGGGCGCAGCCGGGGGGCAATCGGGCCGATCCGCCGCGGAACGTCGTGTCGGTGGGCGGATGGCCGCACGATTACCGCATCCCCGACGTGGTCCTGCTCACCCCCGACCGCTTCGAGTTCGACCGGAACGACTACGTCGAAGGTCCGCCGGCGGTGGTCGTCGAGGTGCGCAGCCCCGGCGACGAGACCTACGAAAAGCTGCCATTCTACGCCGCGCTGGGCGTGCCCGAAGTGTGGATCGTCGACCGCGACAGCAAGCAGCCGCAAGTGCATGTGCTGATCGAGGGGGATTACACCCTCCAGCCGGCCGGCTCGGAAGGATGGATGCTCAGCCCAACAACCGGCGTGCGCCTTCGACCGGAAAATGGCAAGCTGGCGATGCAATTGGGCGAGGATGGGGGCACCAAGCGCTTGTTGCCCGGGTAAGCGCGGCTACCCCCCTCGCATACTCTTCAGCACCAGCCAGTCGCCCAGGCGGGGCCAGAGCTGGGCCACGGCGAACAGCAGTCGCGCTTGGGCCGGCACCACCAGTTCCGGCTGCCGGCGCTCGCAGACGCGGACGATCCGCCGGGCAAGCCACGCGGGGTCGATCCGGCCGACTTTCACGCCGGCGCCGGGCTCGCGGGCGGCCTCCGGAACGTCCTGCTCGCCCTCGAGCCGGTACAGCCGCTCGCCTTGCCGGGCGATGGGTCCGGGGCAGACCAACAGCACGTGCAACCCCTCGGCGCCCAGTTCCAGGCGCAACTGCTGCGAGTACGCCGCCACCGCGTGCTTCGTGGCCGGATACGCGCCCACGTACCGTGCCGCCGACTTCGCCGCCAGCGACCCGATGTTCACCACGTGCCCGCGCCGCTCGAGCAAATGGGGCGCCGCGGCGCGCGTGCAGCGGACCGTGGCCAGGAAGTTCAACTCCCAAAGGGCCTGGAACTGCTCCGGGGTCGTGTCGAGCACCTTGCCGCGCACCGAGCGGCCGGCGCAGTTGACCAATGCGTCGAGCCGGCCGCAACGCTCCAGCGCGCCGGCGAACAGGCGGTCGACGTCGGCCTGCCGGGTGACGTCGGCCGGCACGCCGAAGGCATCGGTCCCGGCGGCGGTCATCTGCTCGACCGTTTCCGTCACCCCTTCGGGCTCCAGGCCGGCCACAACCAGGCGCGCGCCGGCGGCCGCGAACGCCTCGGCGATGACGCGTCCCAGCCCGCTCGTGCCGCCGGTGACCAGGACGACTCGTTCGGTCCAATATTTCATGGCCGATAGAATACCGGGAACCG
>SKJM01000286.1 GCA_007122045.1 Planctomycetales bacterium
GCGCGCCGGCCACCGCCACGTACTTGTGCGAGCCGGGAATCTTCCGGATGTTCATCTGCATCCACGGCCGCGCGTTCCGGTTGCGGTTGGCCGGGTAGTTGCCGTGGTAGGCCCGGGGGTCGCGACCGTCGGGGTAGCTGTGCCAGATGTGGTGCGCCACGTTCGTGTCGCGGTCGACGTAGTCCCACCGCGTGTACACCAACATGCCGTTGTTGTCCACACTCGGCTGCCATTCGTGCGTCTCGTGGAAGCTCAGGCAGATGATGTCGCTGCCGTCGGGCTCCATCGAGTGCAGGGTGTAGACGGGGCAGTGCCGGCCACAGCGCAGGTACCCGCCGCGGCGCATCGAGGTGAACACGATTCGGCCGCCGGGCATCTCGTAGGGGTCGAAGTCGTCGTAGTCGTCGTCGGTGAGTTGCACGAGGTTGCCGCCGTCGGCGTCGCACCGGAAGATGTTGTAGCTGGTTTCGGGGTTCCACGTGTAGTTGCGCCCGCCCCGGTGCTTCGCCCACGCGCCGCACTCGCTGTAGGCGAAGTAAATGGTCTTCCCGTCCCAGCTTAGCGAGGGCGTCACGAACGACCCGCCCTCGAGCTTCTGGCCTTCCAGCCGCCCCGACTGGACGACCGAGTTCTCCAACAGGTTCACCAAGTTCGGGTTCTCGCCGAAGGGGTTTTCCAGTACGTACAGCCCCCCGCCGGGTACGGCGTTGCAGCCGTAATACTGATCGACCATGTGGATCACGCCGCGCGGGTCGTGCCGCTTGATGAACAGCAGGCGGTCGATGCCGGCCACCAGCGGGTTGGCCCGTGCGATGCGGCGGAGCAGCCGGCGGGCGTCGAAGTAGAGGTCCTTCCGGGCGTCTTCGGGCACGTCGCCCGCCTCGATCCGCCCGGCCAGCCGGGCGGCCAAGTCTTCGCGTTCGGCCCCGAGGGCTTGCAGGCGGCTGGGGTCGGCCATCGCCTCGAGCCGCGCGAGCAGTTCTTCCGCCCGCTGGAGCACCTGCTCGGTGTGGGCCAGCGAGAACGGACCGCGGGTTGAGGCGGACGTCGAACTCGAAGCGGCCGCAGCCATCGGCGAGGGGCCGCCACGGAAGTGCCTTGGGTACCGCGCCACGCCCAACTCATACGGAATGGTGCCCGGGTACGAATGGTCGCTGACGCTGATCTGATCGGCCGGTTTGCCCAGGGCGATGTTCTCGTCCGGATCGTCGATGGCGTACACCTCCACTTCGTCCAGCGCGAACGACACGTTGCCGGGCACTTGCAGCCGCACCACCCGGGCCGTCACGCCCTGCTCGGCCAGGTCGACCACCAGCGGCGCGTTGCGGGCAACGCCGTACCACGAGGTCCCGTCGTGCCGGTACACTTCGGTGAAGTCGGCGCACCGCGGGTCGCCGTCGCCGCCGGCCACGAGCACGCGGATGTGCGGGTGGCCGCTCTGGCCGCTTTCGGTTCGCGCATACACCATCACCCGGTCGAGCACGTTCGGCTGCTGAAGGTCGACCTGCCACCAGGGGTCCTTCTCGCCGCTGCGCACGTGGAAGCCCCACCGGCCGTTCTTGATGCCGTCGACCGCGCCGGCGGCGTCCTGCTCGGTGGTGACGTTCTCGGGCCAGGTCTGGGGCTGCTGCGCCAGGATGGAAGCCGGTTCACCCAGGTTCGGCACCGGCGGCGGGGGGACCGCCCGGAGCGATCGGTCCGGCCTCCAGCGCCGGTCCTGGTCGATCCAGTCGGCCTCGATGAGTCTTTGTAATTCGGCAGCGAGGTTGGCCGGTTCGCCGGCGGCGGCGGTCGGGCCGCGGCTGAGCGTGATCCCAAGGAAGACGGAACACGTCACAACGCACCACAGCAAACGTTCGTAGCGTTTCATCGGCTCGAATCTCCTTGTCGTTGGGTCGGTCGACCCGGGTCGGTGGGAATGGCGGCAGGCACGGCGCCTGCGTGGGGGCAGCCTCGTGGCAGCGCAATCGACCAAGGGGGGTTATTCCCCCGCGAAGGGCTGTGCCGACCTTTTCTAGTGTAACACATCGGAATGGAGATCGACAATCCAGACCTCACCGGGATTGGCTCGCGGCATCGTCGGCCTCCATCGCGTCGAGCATCTGGAATGTTTCGTCCGCCGTGCGGCGGATCGCTTCCACTGAGGCGGCTTCGTCTTCCAACTCCAAAATCCGCTCCAACAGTCGGCGCCGATCCTCCGGGGAAAGCTTGGGTATCTCGGCCAGTATCTCCGCGGTGCTCATGTGGCCACTCCTTGGAACGCCTCGCGTTCGAATTCTACACCCCTGGCAGAGGCTGGTCGAAGTCGTCGGGCACGACAAACTCACCCGCGCACAGCCCAAACGGACGCCGCTCGTCCGGCGCTGCCGGAAGGGGTCTGATCTCCGCAACGGGTCGCTCATCTCGCACAACGACGAGCGTTTCACCCGCCTCGACGCGGCGAAGACAGCCGAGAGGATCGCGCTGGATGTCGGGAATGTTTATCGTGGTCATAGAGAGTCAGGTAGAGGTGGTACAGGCCGGCCCACATTAACAGGTCGTCGTCGTCGCCCAATTCGCCCCGTTCGAAACGACGGTAGAACTCAATCGTCGAGTAACCGTACTTGTCCTCGTACGACGCGCAGACGCTCGCTCAACTGGTCGAATGTTAGACGTTGCGACTTCAACATGGCCGTGCCTGCTATTGGCAACTAACGATTCTCAGGGAACGGGACCATCCCCCTCCCCCCTCGGAACGCTTACCTCCGTACGAAATTTTAGTATCGGGAGCGAAAACGGTCAACCAGCTCCCCGCCACTCGGAGGGGACTCGAGCGATCTTTTCAAGTTAGCCAGCGGCCCGCCCCCCGGCTAGGGTTCCGCGGGCTGCAAGTGAAAATCGGCTTCGCCGGTGCCGCCGCGGGGCACGCTGAACTCGATCGACCCGTCCAGGAAATGCGGCGGGGGCTGGATCGCCTGCGGGTCGCCCAGGTCATCCATCGGGTCGT
Source organism: Planctomycetales bacterium (assembly GCA_007122045.1). GTDB lineage: Bacteria > Planctomycetota > Planctomycetia > Pirellulales > Thermoguttaceae > PWXP01. Next base: position 2,987 of record SKJM01000286.1, read on the forward strand.
AGCCCCCCGCCGGCGGCGTAATGCGCACCCGGTGCCGCCCCACCACCGCGCCGGGGCGGTCGGGCTCGACGGTGCGAAGCGTGTAGCGCCCCTCGGCGTCGGTCGTGCCGTGGGAGCCGGGCCCGGGGTCGGCGGGGCTGTCGGAGATGGGCTGGAACGACACGCCCCAGCCGGCAAGCGGTTCGCCCTCCCACGTCACCTGCCCGGAAACAGGCGCCGTCTGGTAACCGGGTCCGCAACCGGCGGCCGCCAGGCACACGGCGGCCGCCGCCAAGGCGCCGAGCCGAAAACTCGCACGGGTCATCGCAAAGTTCCAACGTTAGGGCTGTTCAATAACGTCACCTCCCGCCACCGAGGCCAGGCTGGCCAGCACGAACATGTCGGTCGCCGTCGAGACGAACCGCACCGAGCCGTCGCAGAAGACGAAATGCAGGCCGCCGGGATGATAGCTGCCCCAACCCCGCTTGCAAGGGTTGCTGCCGTTGATGCCGCCGATGCTGACGCAACGGTCATAGTCGACCAGCAGGGTGCGGGTTTCCGGCACCACGGCCGACTTGTTGTACGACGTGTAGGTATAGGCCCAATAGGTTCGCCGCGCGGGCCGCGTGTGGCTGTGCATCTCGCCCACCAACAGCGTATTCGACATGCCGTCGCGGACGTGTGCCGGCAGCACCACGCCGTACTGGAAGAAGCCGATGGTGTACATGGGCCCGCGCCACTTTTCGGGCAGGGGGTTGTTGGCCTGGTATTGGCCGTCCCACCATTCGCTGCTGTTGTCCTGCTTCCGCCCGGTATTGGCCCGGTACGAGCCGCGGCGGTAGAGGAGGTTGCGGCCCCCGTGGCCGCTGTGGCCCCCGCCGGGTCCGGTCTCGGGCACGTCGAGTTGTCGCGCGTCGCCGTAGTCGGTCGCGCAAATGTAGACGGGCAACAGCGCCTGGCGGACGTATTCGTTGACCGGGTCTTCGTTGTACGCCTCCGAGTCGTACCGGTCGAACAGGGCCTGCTGCTCCAGGTGGGGCAGGATCGAGATCGACCAGCTTATGCCGCTTCGGGTCGAGCAGCAGGGGCCCTCGGTGATGCCGCCGGGCGGGAAACTGCCTACCCGCTCGACGTACGACAGCGTGGCCAGGCCGATCTGCCGGAGGTTGTTCGCGCATTGCATCTTGCGCGCCGCCTCGCGGGCCGCCTGCACCGCCGGCAGCAGCAAGCCAATGAGAATGCCGATGATCGTGATGACCACGAGCAGTTCGACCAGGGTAAACGCCGATTTTGGACTGCGGATTGTGGATTTTGGATTGTCAGCAGCCATGAGTTCCTCCATGCGTCCCGGGCGCTACAAGGGGAATGGGGCCTATGGGTAGCGAACGGTGATGGATCATGGATCATGCACCGGGCATCAGCCGGGTTTCCTCATGCACACTACCCTTATTGGAATCGATAACCACCGGAAACACAACAAGGCATTTTGCGAAAAAATTGGGGGTTGTTTGCGAAGCGTACCTGCCATGGCTGGTCCGTCCGCCGGTTGCGCCAGTTGCCCGCTTATCCAGTTCGTCGCCGCCGCACCAGCGGGCCGCCGGCCGCCGCCGAAAGCAGCAAGAGCCAGGCGCCGGGCTCGGGGATGGCCAGCACGGCCAACTCGCTGTTGTGGTTGAGCACGGCCCAGGCCGTGGCCCCAAGGGTATCGACACCCCAGGAACCCAGGTAGTTTGCCAGGTCGTCGTCGGGGTCGAACCCGTGAGCCGTTACAAACCCGTCCCACGAATTTTCGTAGCCCGCCACGGCCGCCCCGCCCCGCCCGAAGTTCCCTTGCACCGCGTTGACCCACTCGCCCTCGTCGAGCCAAGCGAGGAA
>SKJM01000067.1 GCA_007122045.1 Planctomycetales bacterium
GGGGCGTGCGAGCCGCCGCCGGAAGAGCCGGTGGCTCCGCCACCCGATGCGGTGGCGCCCGAGGAGCCGCCGGTCGACAAGATCCGGCCTTCCGAGCCCATGCCGGCGGTTCGTCCGCCGGCCGAGCCCAAGGACGAGGAAGATGACAATGCCGGGCAGGAGTCCAACGGGAACGGGAACTCCGATGAGGAGGCCGCCGGTGCGAATCCTTCGGAGGCGGAACATGACGCGGAAGCCGTCCTGCCCGCCGCTCCGTCGCCGGAAACCGAAGCCATCGAGCGCCTGGCCTTGTTGAGCGAGTCGTTCCGGGAAGTGACCCGTGCGGCCAGTCCGAGCGTGGTCCAGGTGTCGGTGGAAGCGAGGCCGCGGATCCGGAGGCGCCCCGAGCCCCGAATCTCCCCCGAGGACCTCGAAGAACTGTTTCGCCGGTTCGGGCCATTGCTTCCGCGCGACCCCGAATTGCGGCAGTTCTTCCGCGACCGCGAGCCCCGGCAGGAGCAACCCGACTTCGACCAATACAATATTCCGCTGCCGATCGGGAACGCCAGCGGTTGGATTTACGACGATCAGGGGCACATCATCACCAGCCATCACGTGGTGGCCCGGGCAGAGACCATCACGGTGACGTTCCTCGACGAAACCGAAGTCGAGGCCCGGGTGGTCGGCTCCGATCCGCCGACCGACGTGGCGGTGCTGAAAGTCGCCTGGGAGGACTTGCCCCCCGCCACAATGGCGACCCGCCCGGTCGAGCAGGGCGACATCGTCCTGGCCATCGGCGCCCCGTTCCGCTACGCGTTTTCGGTCAGCCAGGGCATCGTCTCGGCCACCGAACGTCAGGTGGGCATTCTCGGACCGCATGGGTACGAGAACTTCATTCAAACCGACGCGGCCATGAATCCCGGCAATTCGGGCGGGCCGCTGGTCAACGCCCAGGGCGAGGTGGTGGGAATGTCGACCGCCATTGCCGGCCGCGCCGGGCAGTTCGCCGGCCTCGGCTTTGCCACGCCGGTCGACATGATTCGCGAAGTGGCCGATGCACTGATCCGCGAGGGCGTCGTCTCCCGCGGCTACCTCGGGGCCATGATCAGCGACGACCGGCAATTGGTGGCCACCTTCGGCGTCGAACGGGGTGTGCTTATCGAAGACCTCGTCGAGGGAGGCCCCGGCGACCAGGCCGGGCTGCAACCGGGCGACGTCGTCGTGGGAATCGACGACGAACAGGTCCTCACGACGGCCGCGCTGCGGCGCACCATCGCCCGAACTCAACCCGGCACCACGGTGACGTTGACCCTGTTGCGCGACCGGGAATGGGGGCGTCTGGAGGTGACCCTGGGGCAGCAGCCGATCGAGGACCTGGCGCCCGATCCGGTGGACGAACCGCCGCCGCCCGACCCGGACGAGGCTGAACCGCTGGCCAAGCTTGGCTTCCAGCGCCTGCTGACGGTCACCCCGGAGCTGGCCGAGGAACACGGCCTCGAGCCGCCCCGCGGCGTACTTGTGCTCGAGGTGCGGCCGTTCAGTGCGGCGGCCATGGCCGGGTTGCGGCAGGGGAACGTCATTATCGAGGTCCACGGGGAAGAGGTCACGAGCGTCGGCCAAGTGCGCAAACTGGTCGAGGAGGCCGATCTGGTCGAGGGGGTGCGCATGCGCGTGCAAATTCCCGGGGGACCGGCACGCTTTGTGCTCCTGTCGCTCGAAAGATGAACTCATGAATGAAAACTCGAAGGGCCGCCCGTGGCCCGTGGAGGAGTGCAACGCATGTCAGCTTCGCAATCGACCTGGCGACTGTCGGACTTCGAGCGCGAGATCGACGAGGCCTTCACCACGCTCATCGAGGCGCCCTGGGCACGGCGGCCCGGGGCCAGCCTCGCCGGCTGGCCGGCGGTCGACCTGTACGACGTGGACGGGGCGTACCTCTTGTTGGCCGACTTGCCGGGAGTCGCGCCCGAGGACATCGAACTAGAAGTCACAGAACGCGAATTGGTTTTCGGCGGCGTCCGGTGGAGTACCGGATTCGTGCGCCACGGCCGCAAGCTGATCACCGAGCGGCGTTGCGGGCGGTTCCGCCGTTGCTTCGCGCTCGATGAACCGGTCGATACGGAGGCGGTCGAGCAGGGCCACGACAACGGCATCTACTGGGCCCGGCTGCCGAAACGGCAGGAAACGGAAACCGGTTAGCCACAACCCACACTGAACACGCCGGCACCGAGTCGGGCGGCCGGACGCCCGGCGGCGCCGAGAAAGGAGCGAGTCATGGACCGCTTACGAGAACCACGGCACCTGACCGCCGAGGACGTCGACCTGCAAATCGACCCCGAACAACTGGGCTTCGCCAGCACGGAAGAATTGGAACCGCTGGGGGAGATTGTCGGCCAGCCGCGGGCCCTGCGCGCCTTGGACCTGGGGCTGGGCATCCGGCATGCGAGCTATAACATCTACGTGGCGGGCCTCAGCGGCACCGGCAAGAAGGAGACGATCCGGCGAGAGCTGGCCCGCCGCGGCGCCGCCGAGCCGGCCCCCGACGACTGGATTTACGTCAACCACTTCGACGAGCCCGACCGGCCGCTGGCCATTCCCCTGCCCGCAGGGCAAGGCGCCCAATTGAAACACGACATGCAGGAACTCCTCGAACGACTTTTGGAGGAGTTGCCGAAGGCGTTCCGCGAGGAAGACTTCAACCGCGAGAGACGCCGGCTGGGAGACCAATTCCAGGAGCGGCGCCGCGGCGTATTTGAAGAATTGGAGAAGCTTGCCCGCGAGAAAGATCTGGCCGTCGAGCAACTCCCCAATGGGCAAGTGGCGCTGCTGCCGATGAAGGATGACCGGCCCATGAAGCCCGACGAAATCGCCGAGCTTTCCGAAGACGAACGCAAAGCGGTGCAGGAGCGTCAGCGGGAAGTCGCCCAGCGCGGCGAGGAAATCCTCCGCCGCCAGGAGGAGATCGGCGAGGAACTCCGCGGGGAGGTCCGCCAGGTCGAACGCGGGGTGGCCGCCGCTCGCATCGAGCCGCGCATCAACCGCATCGCCGAGCGCTACGACAATAAGAAGCTCCGCGCGTGGTTCGAGCAGCTCAAACGCCACATGATCGAGCACTTGGACCGGTTCCGCGAAAGCGATGGAGGCCAGCAGCAGCAAATGGCCATGATGCTCGGCATGGCGCGCCCTTCGCTCGAAGAGCGCCTGCGCGAATACGAAGTGAACCTGATCGTCGACAACAGCCGCCAGGAAGGCGCCCCGGTCATCATCGAGGAGTCGCCGAATTACAAGAACCTGTTCGGCACGATCGAGAAAGTCGTCGACCGGTTCGGCAAGCTGGTGACCGATTTCACCCGCATCAAGGCCGGAAGCCTGCTGAAGGCCAACGGCGGTTACCTGGTCCTGAACCTGCTCGACGCGCTGATCGAGCCGCTGGTGTGGAAGGAACTCAAACGGACGCTCAAGAGCGGCCATTTGAAGGTGGAGATCTACGATCCGTTCGCCATCTTCACCACGTCGGGCATGAACCCCGAGCCCATCCCGCTGGACGTGAAGCTGGTCGTGCTGGGGAACCCCCTGCTGTATCACCTGCTCCATCTGTACGACGAAGACTTCAGCGAGATATTCAAGGTAAAGGCCGAGTTCGCCAGCGAGATGGACCGGCACGCCGAAACCGGCCGGGTGGTGGGGCGGCTTGCTCGAAAACTCAACCAACAGGAAGGCGTGCCGCCGGTCGCCGCCGACGGGGTGGCCGAACTGGTCCGGGCCGCCTCCCGCCTCGCCGACGACAAGGAAAAGCTCACCGCCGAATTCAGCCGCATCGCCGACTTGGCGCGCGAGGCCGGCTATTGGGCCCGGCAAGAGGATGAAGCGCCCATGGTCGCGCGCCGGCACGTCCGCCAGGCCCTCGACGAGAAGGTCTACCGATCGGACTGGATCGCCGCCAAGATTCGCGAACTGATCGGCCAGGGCACGCTCCGGATTCGAATCGACGGCCAGGCCGTCGGCCAGGTCAACGGCCTGGCCGTGGCCAACCTGGGCGATTACGCCTTCGGCCGCCCGTCGCGGGTGACTGCCAGCGTGGGCGTGGGCGCCGCGGGCGTGATCAACATCGAGCGCGAAAGTAAACTCAGCGGGCGCACTTACGACAAGGGCGTGCTCATCCTCGACGGCTACCTGCGCAACCAGTACGCCGGCGAACATCCCCTGGCCCTCTCGGCCAGCATCGCCCTCGAACAAAGCTACGGCATGATCGACGGCGACAGCGCGTCGGTGACCGAGCTGCTGTGCCTGCTCAGCGCGCTGGCCCGGGTACCCATCCGCCAGGACATTGCCGTGACCGGCTCGGTGAACCAATGGGGCGAGGTGCAGGCCATCGGCGGCGTGAATGAGAAAGTCGAGGGGTTCTTCGACGTCTGCCGCGACCAGGGGCTCACCGGCCGGCAGGGGGTGGCCGTGCCGGCCTCCAACGTCCGCCACCTGGTGCTCCGGCCCGACGTGGTCGACGCCGTTCGCGAAGGCGCGTTCCACGTGTGGGCGCTCGAAAACGTCGACGAAGGCCTGGAACTGCTCGGCGGCATTCCCGCCGGACGGTTGGACGAGGCAGAGACCTTCCACGGCCGGGTGGACCAGCGGTTGCGGGAATTGGTCGCGGCGTTCAAAGAGCAGCGCGCGCTGCCGTTCGAGCGCGAGTTCCCCTTGTGGGAGCCGGCGGGAAACGGGCCCCGCGACCCCCGCCCCACCCTGCCGGGTCGCGACTAAGCTACCGCGAACCAAAGACGTGGGACAGGCTTTCCAGCCTGTCAACGTGGGACAGGCTTTCCAGCCTGTCAACGTGGCACA
>SKJM01000098.1 GCA_007122045.1 Planctomycetales bacterium
CCGTCCGATTGTCCGCCGGGATGAGCCGGCGATGCTCCTCCCGCCCGCGTGCGCCGCTCGCGACCGTGTACACGCCGTGCCGGGGGGTATACTGGCCGCTGAACAGGCACGCCCGCGTCGGGGCGCAGTTCGGGCTGGCATACGCCGCCGTAAACCTCATGCCCTCCGCCGCAAGCGCGTCGAGGTGCGGCGTCCGATGGAAATCGCTGCCGTAACATCCCAGGTCCGTCCACCCCAGGTCATCGGCGAATATTAGTACGACATTTGGTACACTGCCGCCTGTCTCCTTTCCGTCGCATTTTGTGGTTGTTATTGACAGGAATGGGGTGAGGAGGGTGAGTACGAGTGTGGCTATTCTGTGTAGCAATAAGCCTGGTAGACGAGGGGGGGCTTCGCCGGCCCTGTGGAACTTGAGTCGCATGGGTACACCTGGGGCAAACGTGGCGGGTTTCGGGGCGCCGGACTCGCGTGGCTGACGCGAGCGCTACTATCGGTGATCGGCGGCCGCAGGTCAACCTGCCCCCCGGACGGCTGAACGTCCGCGCGGGAAACCTTACGCCGAATGCCGCCTGTCCGCTGCTTTCCGGCGTCCGCCTTGGCAAAACCCGCCTCACATGGGCTAGAATAGAGAAAGTGGCCCGGTTGGGCCGTTTCGACCGATTGCCCAAGCAACCGCGGGGAGGTACGCCGTGCGCCGGTTTCCAGTCCTGATTGCGATAACCCTTTCGATCCTATCGACCGCTCCGGCGGCGGCCCAGTTCCAACGCGGAACGCAGGGCGGCACCACGCTGGGGGAATCGCGGACGGTCCGCTGGCAGGCCGGCGTGGAACTGCTGGCCGTCGGGGCGCCCTGCCGCGGGCTGGTCGGGTCGGTGCCCGTGCCCATCGATTGGCCGGAGCAACGGGTCCGTGTCGTGGAAGAGGACGTCACCCCGAACGCGACGATCAGCTACCGGATGGTCGACGACACGGTCAGGCAGATGGTAGTGCGCATTCCCTTTCTGCCGGCTAATGAAGAGGCCCGGGCCGTGGTCACCTTCGAGGTTCAGCGCAGCGTGCTGCTGCCGCCCACCGAAACGTCGCACTTCCGGATTCCCGAAAACCGCGACCTGGACCGGCAATTGCGGATTTACCTGGGCCCCAGCCCGCTGATCGAGAGCCGCCACGCGCGAATCCGCGCCCTTGCCCGCGAAATCGGGGCCGATGCCGAAACGGCCTGGGAGCGGGTCGAAGCCATCTACGACTGGGTGCGCGAAAACGTCGAGTACGAACACGGGCCCATCAAGGGCGCGCTGGCCGCGCTGCGCGACGGCACGGGCGACTGCGAGGAGATGACCTCGCTGTTCATCGCTATTTGCCGTGCGGCGGGAATTCCGGCCCGTTCGGTATGGGTGCCCGGGCACACCTATCCAGAGTTCTACTTAGTGGACGACGAGGGCAGGGGGCACTGGTTTCCCTGCCAGGCAGCGGGCAGCCGCGAGTTCGGCGGCATGACCGAGTTCCGCCCCGTCCTGCAGAAGGGCGACAACTTCCGCCCGCCCCATAACCCGCGCGACCGCCAGCGGTACCTCGCCGAGCACCTGACCGGCACCGGGGGCCGTCCGAAATATCGGTTCATTCGCGAGTTGCTCGACGACTGACCCAACGCAGCGCATTGCCCACCAGCGCGGTGAAGGCGGGTGCAGCAAGATGGTCGGGTTCGCCCAGCACGGTGGCAACGACGCGAGCCGGCCCGCGAGGGTGGGTCCAGGCCGCCGGCTGCGGTGGGCCCTCCCCGTGGCACTCCAGCAGGACCTCCGCATCGGCCGAAAGTTCGATGCCCTGCGGCAGGCTGCCGCGGAACTCCATGGCGCCGGTGCCGGCAACGATCGGGTGCGCCGGTGCGCATGGACTGACGCGCCACGGGCCGGAACCCGCCGCGATGCTCCCATGGGCCTCGATGCCGAGCACGCCGGAGTCGAATTGGGGCCAGTAGGCGAAAGTCGGACCGCTGCCGGCGCGCAGGGCAACCAGCGGCCGGCCACGCTGGCAGTACCACTGCACGCGGGCGAGCGCTTCGCCGCCTAGAGGCATGCGCCGGCCGTAGATCAAGGCCACGTCGCACGCTTGTAATTCGGCGAAGCTGGGCGCCGGGTCTTCGGCCGGGTTCCACGCGCGCCTCGCCTCGTGGGGCACCCGCTCGGCAACCGCTGTCAGCAGCGCGTCCAGCGCGCGATCGGCGTCGTCGCCCACCGGGGTGGCGATGACGCAAATACGCAGAAAATCTGCCGAAGACTCGGGCATGGCGGGGCTCCAGGCCGTCTCGCCGAGCGGCCCCTTCCGGTTTGGCATGACGCCAACCGACCCGTGTGCCGCGTGGGCGATAAACGAGCGTTGCCTTAGGTTCACGTGATTGTTTGCATGGGGTTCCAAAGCGTTCCGTCGCCGCGCGCCCTCGGCGGCATGCACACATTGTCTCACAGGTCCGGGGCGCTGTCGAGCGGCCGCCGCGGCCGTTTCCGAGAAAATGCCCGGACCGATGGTCGGTCGTATCGGCCGCGGCAACCTGACCGCCCGCATCGGTTGCGCGCAACACCGCCACATTCCTGCTTTCGTTGGACAAAGCGCCCCGAAGGGCTTGGTGTAGCGGAGGAGCGGGCGTTGCTGCCTGCCGCCCCAAGTAGGATGGACATTCCTGTCCGTCGGCCGGGTAGGATGGACATTCCTGTCCGTCGGCCGGGTAGGATGGACATTCCTGTCCGTCGGCCGGGTAGGATGGACATTCCTGTCCGTCCATGGTTGATGGACATTCCTGTTCCTGTGTGGTTGACGGACACGAATGTCCGTCCTACATTGCGATATATTGCTTTCCGCCGTTCGCGCCTACAGGAGACCTGCCATGATTCGACGCGAATTTCTCAAGGGAACGCTGGCCGCCGGTGCTCTTCGCACGCTGCCGTCATTGGCGCACCCGCCGGCGGGGCGGAACGCTGGGGCAGCCCAACCCGGCGCGCAGCCCGCACAATGGTCCCATGCCGAACCGCCCAACCGGCCGATGGGTACGGCCCGCGGTATCTACCCCGGCCGCGTGGTGTGGGTGCACGACCCGGGCGTCGCGTCCTGGGACGGCGACCCGCAATCGGGCGGGTGGTACGAGGATCGCTTCGTCGACGCCGCTCGGGCGGAAGCCATGCTTCGGGAGACCCTGCGGCGAGTAACCGGGGCGAAGTCCGATGCGGCCGCGTGGGAGCGATTGTTTGAAGACCACAATCGGCGGCACGGGCGCGGCGACGCCGGCTACCAACCCGGCGAGAAGGTCGTCGTCAAACTGAACCTGAACTGCTGCCAGCGGCGCGTGAGTCCGACGCAGGGCTACTACAACACGCCCCAGTTGACCCAGGCCCTGTTCCGGCAGCTTGTGCGGCAGGCGGGAGTGCGGCAGGAGGACCTGGTGGTCGTCGACGCGTCGCGATTCGTGCCCGACTCGATCTTCGACCCCTGCCACGCCGAGTTTCCCGGCATCCGCTTCGAGGACCGCGATGGCGGCGAGGGACGTTTCCGCACGCTCCCCGACATGGACAGGGCAATCGCGTTCGCCAATCCCGACGCCCCGGACCTCGACACGACCTATCTGCCGCAATGTTTGACGGGGGCAACGTATCAGGTCAATGCGGCGGTACTGAAAGGGCACAGCCTGGCGGGCGTGACGCTGTGCGTGAAGAACCATTTCGGCTCGGTGTACCGCGAAGACACGGGCCCGAACGACCCGCACCGCGGCTGGAATCCGGCCCATCTGCACCGCTCGATCACCACGCCCCGGCGGCCGCTGGGCAGCTACAACGCGATGGTCGACTTGATGGGGCACCCGGACATCGGGGACAAGACGATCCTCTACCTGCTCGACGCTCTCTACGCGGCCCCGCACCAGTCGCGGCTGCCGGAGAAATGGCAGTCGGCGCCGTTCGACGGCGATTGGACCGCCAGCGTGTTCGCCTCGCAGGACCCGGTGGCCATCGAGTCGGTCGCGGTCGACTTGTTCGCGGCCGAGCCGGGTTCGCGCCACATGGTGGGCGCGGTGGACAACTATTTGCACGAGGCCGCGCTGGCCCACGAGCCGCCCTCCGGCACGTGTTATGCCCCCGCGGGCAACGGCGCGGTGCTGCAAAGCCAGGGCGTCCACGAGCACTGGAACGACCCCGAGCGGAAGCAATACACGCGCAACCTGGGGACCGGCGGGGGCATCGAGTTGGTCAAGGTGTAACTCATTCGGCGCCGGCGGCTCACCCGGCAGGATCGGCGCATCGGCTACAACCGCCAGCACCCTTTCTTCTGTCCACCGCCGAGCGCGTACGCCACGGAATAACCGGCATGCGGGCATCTTGGATCAACCAACCTGATCGGCCTGCTCGATAGGTTAAGAGGAGGCATCGCCCCGATTCGTGCTCGCGTGAACCGTGCGCCTGGAATTCACGCATCAGCGGGCGGGGCGCAAACACGTTGTGGCACGCGTGAACTCCAACAAGAGCACGCTGCGGCGTGAACTCCAACGGCATTCGGAACCAAACCGGTGCTCGACGCAGGGGGCTGAAACATGTTCGACGTGAACCGCAACCAATTGTTTCTGGCAGGAATCCTATTCCTGTTTTTGGGCCTTCAGTTCCGGGTGGTCGAGTCGTACAAACTGACCCCCGAGCTGACCCAAATGCTGGCCGAGCGGACCGGCCATCCGCTGGCGGCGGTCAACGCGGCCACGCCGCTGCTGACGCAGTCGGGCAGGCCGGCGGCGCATAAGACCATTCAGCCGGCCGAGTGGATC
>SKJM01000395.1 GCA_007122045.1 Planctomycetales bacterium
CCCAGGCGCAGATCGAGGAGGTGGACTGGAGTGTGGGCGAGGTGCTGCGCGTCATTCGCGACGAAGGGCTGGCCGCCAACACGCTGGTGCTGTTCACCTCCGACAACGGCGGCTCGAGCGGGACGGTCAATGCGCCGCTGCGCGGGGCGAAGGGCTCGGCCTGGGAAGGCGGCGTCCGGGTGCCGACCATTGCCTGGTGGCCGGGTACCATCCCCGCCGGCTCGGTCTGCGACGAGATCGCCTCGGCCATGGACCTGCTGCCCACCTTTGCCCGGCTGGCCGGCGGCACGGTGCCCGACGACCGGGTGATCGACGGGCGGGACATCGGCGCGCTGCTTTCGGGAGGGCCGGGCGCGAAGTCGCCGCACGACCGGTTCTTCTATCACCAGGGCGAAACCCTGCAAGCGGTCCGATCCGGGCCGTGGAAGCTCTTCCGCGACGGGCGGCTCTACCACCTCGACAACGACCTTGGCGAAACCACGAACCTGGCGGCCACCCACCCGGACGTCGTCGCGCGGCTGCACGGCTACCTCGCCGAATTGGAAGCCGAACTCCGCAGGAACTCCAGGCCGGTCGGCGTGGCCGAGAACCCGCGGACCCTTCTGCCCCGGCCCGGAATCGAAGGCGACGAGGCCTTCGCGCCGACCCTGTCGCTTGGAGTACCACATGAAGGAGGGGGTGTCGGAAAGTCATCGCCTTGATGACTCCATAACCGGGGAAAACCAATCGGGGGGCGCACCCTTTGCATCCCCATCCACCTCCTCTATTGCGACCCAAATGGGGCCCCAGTGCACGCCCCACGATGGCCAGCGGCGGGAATAACGGAGCACAAGCTCCGAGGCCCCTCACCAGGGGGCGGCGGCTTGCCCATCTTCTCGATCTCTTCTATTAGCGGCGCTGGCAGGATTTTATTGCACCAGACCGGGCCGAAGGTTCGGCCGGGTGTGCGACGGCACGTTCTCCCACTTTGACAGGCTGAAAGCCTATTCCACAGCACATGGACAGGCTGGAAGCCTATTCGACAGGTTCGGCCGGGTGTGCAACGGCACGTTCCCGCGCGGTCGGTGGCCATCGACCCCCCCGTGTGGGCACAATGAAACGTGGATTGACATTCCCGGCGGTTTTGGAGTACAAGTCGCGTGCTTTACCCCCTTTTTCAAACCACCCCCCCCGACAACGCCGCAAAGCCGTTCTGGCTCGATGCGGATCGCCGGGGCCACCTCGTCGCGTCCAATGCCAGCAGTCGAAGCGATGGAACCGCGCCAGCAGCGCGCCCGTGAGGCTCCCGGTCCGCCGGACGGGCCGGCCGAGGCCGGTGCGCTGCGCCAGTCCCTGGTCTGGGCGGCGCAAAATCGGCGCCGTGCGGCACTGGCGGTCTCTGCCGCCGCCATATCCGTCGCAACCCTGGTTGCCTCGGGCGATTGGGCAATTAGGGCAATTAGAGACGGAACTGAGGTCACCTTGGCCGAGGTGTTCGAGGCACTTGACAGCGGCGCGTACGCTCAAGCCAAGGAGGTCGCCAACGCCCTGCGCAGCCGGGAATCGGCCAGCCTGGACGACATCGCCGGTGCCGTCTATGTCCTCGGCGTCGCCACGGCGATGGAGGCTGAAGAGACCTGGAGCCGGGACCAGCCGCAGAAATATTTGCTGGCGGCACGTTACCTCGAAGAGGCCCGCAGCCGCGGACTCCCCCCCGGCCGAAGGGGCATGGGACTGTACCTGCTTGGAAAAAGTCTCTATAAGGCCGGGCAAGTCGCTGCCAGTCGCCCTCACTTGACCGCCGCTCTGGAGGCCGCCCCCCAGCACCAAGCCGACGCCCATCGCCTCCTGGCCGGCGCTTATCGCTACGATACCACGCCCGATTTGCCGAACGCGCTGCACCACATCACCCGGTACCTGGAACAGCGGAACCTTACCCCGACGCAGCAGCACGAAGGACTCATCGAGCAAGCCCGCATCCTCCTGGCGATGGACCAGCCCGACCAATGTATGGCCACGCTGGAACGGGTGCCGGCCAACTCGCCGCTGCGGGCGGAAGCGACCGTGCTTCGCGGCCAAGTGCAGATGCACCAGGCGCGCGCGCTCATGGGGCAAGCGGGCCCCTCGCCGGACTATATTGATGGGGCGCGAAAGAAGTACGAAGAAGCCATCAACACCCTTCAGCTTGCCCAAGGACACGACACGCTCAGTAACCACGCCACGCGGAAGGCCATGTATCTGATTGGCGTATGCTTCCGGGAGATCGGCGACTACCGCGCAGCCCTGCGGCAATTCACGCGCACTCGGCAGTTGTTCCTCGACACGCCCGAGGCCATGGCAGCCGGCTTCGAAGAGGCCGAGCTTTCGCGCGACCTCGGCCGCGACGAGGAGGCGCTGGCCGGTTACCGGCGGGCCCTCCAGACGCTCGGCGACCCGAGAACGTTCAGCAACCCGTGGGTGAGCGTGCGCGAACTGCAGCTTCGCACGCTCGGCGCGTACGAATATTACCTGAAGACCCGGAAGTTCGCGGTCGCGATGGAGCTTGCCGAATTGCTTCACCCGTTGTTCCCCGAGGTGCGCGCGTTGGAACTGAAGGCCGATGTCCACCGCGGGTGGGGTGAGGCCCTCCTGGCCGAGGCCGACCGGCAGGCGCCCGCCCGGGCCGAGCCGCTGCGGCGAGAAGGACGGCGGCATTTCCGCCAGTCGGGCCGCATCCAGGCTCGACTGGCCGAACTGCTGATTACCTCCCGGCGGTATCCCGATCTGTTGTGGGAGAGCGGGCAGGACTACATGCGCGGGCAGAGCTTCGCGGCGGCTGCCGGCATGATGAAGGAATACCTCAAGGACCAGGCGCGCCGCCGGCACCCCCAGGCCCTGGTGATGCTCGGCGAGGCGTACCTGGCGCTGGGCCGGGTGGACGATGCTCTGGAAGCGTTTCAGGAGTGCGTCGATTTCCACCCGCGCGACGCGGCCGCCTACCAGGCACGCCTGCTCGCCAGCCGCGCCTGGCGGGAGAAGGGCGAGCCGGAACAGGCCGAAAAGCTGCTGCTGGAAAACCTGGTCGGCGAGTATCTGACGCCCGCCAGCCGGCAGTGGCGGGACTCGCTGTTCGACCTCGGGGAGCTGCTCTACCAGGAAGGGCAGTACGAAGAGGCCGTCCGGCGGCTGGAAGAGGCCACGCTCCGGTATCCCGACGATGCCCGGGCGCTGCCCAGCCGTTACCTGCTGGCCGAGTCGTACCGGCGCGCGGCCGAGGAAGCCCGCGAAGAACACCAGGAGAACCTTGCCGGCTCGGGGCGCCCCGCATCGAACCAGAAGATTGCCCAGTGGCTCCAGAAGGCGCTGGACGAGTTCCTCGCCCTGCGCGACGTGCTGAGCGAGCGCCAGCAATCGCAAGACCTGCCGGCCGCCGAGCAGGCCATGCTCCGGAACGCCTGCTTCGCCATGGGCGACGTCGAGTTCGCCCGCGGCCGCTATGCGGAGGCCGTCGAAGCGTACTCGAACGCGACCAATCGTTACCCGAATTCCCCCGAGGTGCTCGACGCCTACGTGCAGATTGCCAACGCCTACCGGCGGCTGGGCGACGCCGCCCGGGCGCGCAGCGCGCTGGAGCAGGCGAAATCGGTGCTCGACCGGATGAAGCCCGACACCGCGCTGCTCGGCCCGACCAATTTCGACCGCGCGGAGTGGCGCGAACTCCTGGAATACCTCAGCGACCTGTAGAGGCTTGTTATGCCGTCCCTCGAAACCGACATCCTGTTCGACCTGGTCTGCTCGAAACGCGCGTGCCTGGAGCAGCTCTGCCGGATGGGCCTCAACCAGATCGACTTGATCGAGTCGGACCGGATGACGGCCCTGCTCGACTTGCTGGCGCACAAGCAGCAGACGCTGGCCGAACTCCAGCAGATCGAACGCGCCCTGGACCCGTTCCGCGGCCAGGCGCCGGAGGCGCGCCAATGGCGCAGCGACGAGGCCCGCCGCCGGTGCGCCGACGCGCTGCGCGCCTGCGAAACGTTGCTGGCCGAAATCATCGACCGCGAGCGCGCCGGCGAGCAGGCCCTCATCGCCCGGCGCGACCGGGCGGCCGCCCAGCTCCAACAGATGCACCGGGCGGGACAGGCGCGGGCGTCGTACACCAGCCCGAATCCCGGCGCCGGCCAACTCGACCTCTGTTCCGACATCTCGTGAGGACCTACGCCATGACCGTGCTCAACGAATATGCCGATCCGCCGCTGCCGGCGGCGAACGCCGAATTGGAAACCGTGCTGGCCGCGTGGCATCAGGCCACGGTGCGGCTGGAGCGAACGCACGAAATGCTCCGTGCCGAGGTGCATCGACTGACCAACGAACTCGAGGTGAAAAACCGCGAACTGGCAAGGAAGAACCGGCTGGCCGACCTGGGCCAGATGGCGTCGCACGTGGCGCACGAGGTTCGCAACCACCTGGTGCCGGTGACGTTGTACCTGAGCCTGCTGCGGCGGCGCATCGGCGACGACCGCGGCGCGGTCGACATCGCCGACAAGATCGATACCGCCCTGACGGCCCTCGACGCCGTGGTGCACGACCTGCTGCACTTCACCTCCGACCAGGAGCCGCGCCGGTCGCGGTTTCCGCTGGGCCGCGTCGTCGAAGAGGTGTGCGCCTCCCTGGCCCCTCAACTGAGTGCGCAATCGATCAGCGTCGTCCTCGACATGCCGGCCGAGGCGCGGGTCTGGGCCGATGAGGCGATGGTCCGCCGTTGCGTGCTGAACCTTATGCTCAACGCGGTCGACGCCATGCCCGACGGCGGCTCCCTGGTTGTCACCATCTCGAGCAG
>SKJM01000663.1 GCA_007122045.1 Planctomycetales bacterium
AAATACCGGTCCATCAGGCGCCACAGGTCGGACGCCTGCGGATCGCGCGGGCGGTACAGCGGCAGCGGGTGGCAGCATGCGGCAGTCATGACGGCAGGGGCACCGGTCCAGCGATAGTGTACACACCATCACTTGAACATATGTACACGTACCGTCAAGCCGGGCGATGCTCCCGCGTGCGTAACTGCTTAGCCCAAAACGGGTTGCGGGGTGGGCAAGACGGCGAACTGCCAAGTGGGCGTCCACCTGATCGGCGTTACGCCCGCCGGGTTACAGGGGCGTGGGGGAATGGCGGTTGTCGCGAGCCTCTGGTCGTACGGCGGCCGAACCGAAGAGTTGGTGTTCCAGCAGAACCGCACCACGGCGCGCCTGCTGGTGGACCAGAGCCTGTACATTGAGCATTGGGAAAAACTCGAAACAGACGCTCGATTCATCCCCATGGTGCAGGACGTGGCCGACAACCTGCACAGGCACGAGTACGAGTCGCGGTTCATCCGGCCCTTCGACACCGGCGGCGGCCGACAGCCGCAGACGCCACTAGAGGAGCGTCTGCTCAAACAGTTCTTGCGGCTGCCGAAGGAACCGGAACGCGGCGAGCGGCCGCGGCCCGAGTTTTGGGAGCGGTTGGTGGACGGCGGCAAGCAGTACGAGTACTATCAGCCCGTGTACGCCGAGGACGCGTGCGTGGTTTGCCACAACGCGTTCCCCGTCCAACTCGACTCGTTCGGCAGTCCCATTGGCGGCCTCGGCGGTCTGCTCGGACTGATGTGTTTCCAAAGCGAAGGAGTCTTCCCGTGCGACCCCCTCGTCCGCGAAGTCGCCCAGCACCACGTCGCGAAAGTCCGTAGAACGTCGGAACGATAGCCGGCGGTTCACGGTCCTGGCTGTCCAGCAAGCGGTCCTGAGCTTCAGATGCCCCCCACGGGAGTGCGGCTGGCCCCAGGGCCTTTCCCGCCATAGAATACACTGAGGGCGGCCGACGCCCGGGCGGCCGAGCAGGCCGGTGTCTTCCCCTCGTCAAGGCGCGCGGGAACGTGAACGCCATTAGCGACAAGGAGTCATGGTACGATGCCCAACCGATTGACCACTGCGATCAGCCCCTACCTGCTCCAACACGCCGAGAATCCGGTCGATTGGTATCCTTGGGGCGAGGAGGCCCGGCGCAAGGCCCGGGAGGAGGACAAGCCGCTGTTTCTGTCGATCGGGTACTCGTCGTGCCATTGGTGCCACGTGATGGCGCACGAGAGCTTCGAGACCGAGGAAATCGCCCGCCTGCTGAATGCGCACTTTGTGAGCGTGAAGGTCGATCGGGAGGAGCGGCCCGACCTCGACCAGCTTTACATGGACGCGGTACAGGCGATGACGGGCCAGGGGGGCTGGCCGCTGTCGGTGTTCCTGGCGCCGGATGGCCGGCCGTTCTTTGGCGGCACGTACTGGCCCTACCCGGCCCGCGGCGGCATGTCGGGCTTCGATCAGGTACTCGTGGCGATCGCTCGCGCCTGGCAGGAACGGCGACAAGAGTTGCTCGACCAGGCCGACAAGGTGGTGCAGTTTCTGGTGGAATCGGGCCGAGGAGTGGGGGAGCCGGGCCCGGAGGCCGCCCCACCGGGCCCGGAACCGCTCGCCGCGGCCGAAGCGGCGTTGCGGCAGGCGTTCGACGCTCAGTTCGGCGGATTCGGCCAGGCGCCGAAGTTTCCCCAGCCTACCACCCTGCGGTTCCTCCTGCACCGATGGCGGCATTCCGGCAATGCCGATCTGCTGCAAATGGTCGCGACAACGCTTCAGCGCATGGCCGGAGGCGGCATCTACGATCAACTCGGCGGCGGATTCCACCGCTACAGCGTCGACCGCCGCTGGCTGGTGCCCCACTTCGAGAAGATGCTCTACGATAACGCCCAACTGGTTCCCTGTTACCTCGAGGCCTGGCAGGCCACCGGGCAGGAAGCGTTCGCCCGGGTGGCGCGCGAAACGCTCGACTACGTGCTGCGCGATATGACCCACGAAGAAGGAGCCTTCTTCAGCAGCGAAGATGCCGACAGCGAAGGCCGCGAAGGCACCTTCTACCTGTGGACGCCCAGCGAAGTTGCCGAGGTGCTCGGTTCCGAACGCGCGGCGACCTTCTGCCGGGTGTACGACGTCACGGCGTCGGGCAATTTCGAGGGGAAGAGCATCCTGAACCGTCCCCGACTGCTCGAGGAGGATGCCCGCGCGGCGGGACGCCCCGCCGCCGAACTTGCGGCCGAATTGGCAGAAAGCCGGGCGGCGCTGCTGGCGGCCAGGGCGAGGCGCGTGCGTCCCGGCCGCGACGACAAGGTGCTCTTGGCCTGGAATGCGATGACGGTCGACGCCCTGGCCCGGGCCGGCGCGGCCCTCGACGACCCGCGCTACGGTGAAGCCGCCGTTCGAGCCGCCGACTTCTTGCTCGGCCGGCTGCGCGACGACCGCGGCCGCCTGCTGCACTGTTGGCGCAACGGCGAGGCCCGGCACCCGGCCTTTCTGGACGACCTGACGCTGCTGGCCGACGCGCTGGCCACGCTCCACGAGACGGGCGGCGACCGCCGATGGCTCGACGCCGCCGTGGAGGCGGCCGACGACCTGCTGGCCCGATTCGCCGACCCCGCGGCCCCCGGCTTCTTCTACACGCCGCACGACCACGAGCCGCTCATCGCGCGCAAAAAAGAGTACCTCGACGGCTCGACGCCGAGCGGCAACGGGCTGGCGGCCTGGGCGCTGCTGCGGCTGGGCCGCCTGTGCGGCCGGCACGACTACACGGAAGCCGCCGTCGCCGCCTTGCGAGCGGGCGTCCACGTGCTCGAGCGCACGCCCATCGCCGCCGGCCAGATGTTGCTTGCGCTGCAGGCCCATTTGCATTAGGCGATCATCGACTCGTGGAGAAGCGAAGGATCGGGTTGATCCGTGCATCAACCGCTGTCGAAGGCGGGACCGATTTCTGTGATGATCTGTTGCGCGACGCGCGGGAGCTACCGGTCGACGTCGCGCCAGGCCGCCGCGAGGGACTCAGGGACGATCGCGGGCGACATTCGGGCGTAGCGAGAAAGGACACTCAGGCTGTACTCGCCCCGCCGTACGAGTGATTCGATGGTACCCCTGGCCCGAAAGTCGTAGTGGGCCAAGAGCGGCTCGACCCCCGTGTCGCCGGGCAGCCGCGGCAGGCTTGCCCAGGTGTCCGGCCTGCGCGTAGACAGCAGCCACTCGACGGCAGCGGCGGAAAGGTACGGCATATCGCACGCCGCCAACAGCCACGACGCCCACGGCGCCCAACGCATGGCCGCCAGCAGGCCGGCCATCGGGCCCTGGGCGTCGGGGGCGTCGGGTAGTCGCGGGCAGCCGGCCAAACATGCAGGAACGTCGCCCGGCCCGGCAATCACGACCCCTTTGCACAGGGGGCTGAGTACCGAGATCGTGTGCTCCAGCCACGTGATGCCCGCGCCGGTTCGCAGCAGGTGCTTCGGCCGGCCCATCCGGCGGCTCTTTCCGCCAATGAGCACACAGCCGAATAGGGGCGTCCGCCGCCACTGGGTTTCCAAATAGGCTTCCACCAGCGGCAACACGGCCGCCAGGCGATCCACGTGGCGCGGGACCACGTCCAGCACCGCCTCGGCCTCCGGCGGCGGCTGGGCTTCGCGCTCGCCGAGCAGCCAAACTTTCGGCAGCGGCGTATGCTTGAACCCTTCGACCAGCACCAAGTCGTGCCGCCGCGACGCCTCAAGCCAGTTCGGTGAGTCGTCGGGCAAGTGGGCAGCGCGGTGAACCCGGTGGAATGTCTCGCCCGGTCCGCACAGCGTGACGTCCGCGCCGGCGCGGAAGAATCGGTCGCTGTCCTTGCCCGGGCGGTCGACTTCGAACCCGTGCACGTCGTGTTTGACCACCGCCACGCTCAGCCGGCCGGAAGCAAGCCGGCGGACAAGCTGCTCGATGAGCGTCGTCTTGCCCGAACCGCTCCAACCGCAGACGGCGAGAATGGGGAGGCGATCGGCAATCATCGGTAGGAATTGTTCCTGGGCGTTCGGCCGGTAAGGGGACAAGTACCCGGCCGGCCCGTCAGCGGTTACCCGCTCGGTTCGCGGCACCTGCCTCTTTGTGAGTGAACGAAACCGTCCTGTAGAGCGGTTGCTCACAGCGGGCAGGTCCGGAAGAACTCCAGTATATCACCGGCCGCGTGGTCTTCACGCCCCGGCGGCACGACGATATAGCCGTTAGCCCGGCACGTGGTGAATACGTCGGCGGAACTGGCGCCGAATACGGGAGAAAGCCGCCAGGCATCGGCCGGGGCGTCGGGGGGCTCGCACACGGCCGTCATGAAGTAGGTTCGTCCCGCCCGGGGCCGCAGGCCGGCGGTCAGCCGGCCCCAGCTCCGGGACGGCAGGTCCGTCCGGCCCTCCATGCACTCAATCGCCAGCCGGACGTACCGTTCCAGGCACAGGTGGGCGGCCAAGGGATTGCCGGGAAGCCCGAAAAGCAACTGCTCGCGATTTCGCGCCAGGAGCAACGGTTTGCCGGGCTTCTGGCGGACCTTATGGAACACCGGCTCCGCACCGTATTGTTGCATCACGTCGGGAACCAAATCGTACGATCCCACCGAGACGCCCCCGCTGAGCAGCACCAGGTCGCAATCGTTCGCCTCCTCGACGGCGCGCAGGATGGCCTCCCGCCGGTCGGGAACCTGGACGCGCATCCGGCAATCGACGTTCATCGCTTTGAGCATAGCCGCCATCATCGGCCCGTTCGAGTCGCGGATTTCGGTTCGCCCCGGTTCCCGCTCCGCT
>SKJM01000667.1 GCA_007122045.1 Planctomycetales bacterium
ACAACCGCGACGGACAAGAACGTCCATCCTACAATCCGGTTGCGATTCTGCGAGTAGGATGGGCTTTCCAGCCCGTCACAACCGCGACGGACAAGAACGTCCATCCTACAATCCGGTTGCGATTCTGCGAGTAGGATGGGCTTTCCAGCCCGTCACAACCGCGACGGACAAGAACGTCCATCCTCCAATCCGGTCATGTTATTGCGTGCCGGCGCCTTCCTTGGCGGCGGCCGGGGGGTGCCCGGCGGCGAGGCGTTCGTCGCCAATGTGGAAGACGGCGGTGCGATCGGCGTTGTGGAAACGGATGAGCAGGTAATCGCCCGGGGAGGCGCCGTTGCCGCGCAGCGCCGGGCCCAGCCCCCAGCCGCACCCCTGCTTGGCCATCATTCGTCCCAGGCGTTTGTGTTTCGGCGAGAGGACCGCGTATTCGCCGGTGATCACGTGTTTCAGCGAGGCGGGGATGGTAATAACCCCCCCCGCAATGACGGCCTTCGAGAGGCGATAGACGACGAATGGCCGGTCGTCGGCCTCCATGCCGCACCGCTGCAAGACGCGGCTGGGGACGCTTCGGGCGCGGCGGGCGCGGGCGCGCCGCACGGTGTGCGGGTCGGTTTTCTGGGCAACCAAGCCGTAGATGCTCCGGCCGTACTGCGTCACCACCGGCGAGCACATCAGGATGGCGTTGAAACTGAACCGGTTCATGCCGCGCCGAAGGCACTGCTCTTCAAACTCGGCGCGGTCCATCACCGGCCCGTGTTCCTTGAGCACCTCGACCATGCTCCGCTCGACGCCGCCCAGCAGGGTGCGCCAGTCGAGGGACGGCTCGGCGCACACGCTGCTCCCTTCGACGCGTACCGAGGGCATCTGCCGGCAGTACTCGAGCAGGGGTTCGGGGGGCGGCAGTCCGCGGCCGCTGCGGCGGTATCGCCCCATCGCCGTCCGGAGCCGCGAGACGTCGATCCGCTCGGCCACCGAAACCACCTTCTCGATCATGTTCGGCAGGCCGTACTGCGGCAGGGTTTCCAGGCGGAACCAGTACTGCCGGGCATCGAGCCACTGGAAGTCCTTCAGCGTCGAGAAGGTTTCGCGGAGCATCTTCGCCGAGGGGCGGCGCCGCGAGCGGGGCTTGCCCAATTTGGCCTGCACGGCGGCCACGTTGGCCACGCCGAAACTGCCGACGGCGGCCCGGGCGGCCCGGGCGATGCGGGGCGGCAGTTTCGCCTGATCCGGCTCGACGGCCACGGCCCCCTCGGCCACCGGCACCACCTGAAAGCCGGGGGTCCGCGAGAAGAACCCGGCGGCTTCTTCAATGGCGGCGATGGACAGGCCGTGGCGCGAGAGCCCCGCCTCCCGCAACGCGCGCTCCAGGGTGCCGGTTTCCGCCGGCAACCGCGCGGCAAGGAATCGCAAGCTCCGATCCAGGACCGGCGCGAAGATGGGCAGATGGCGAACCCGCTTGATGCAACGCATGCAAACCTGCCGAATTCGCTCGCGGCTGAGGCCGTGTTTCCGCCCCAGGTAGTCGAGCGTTCGGCCCCCCTCGCCGTCCCAATTATGGTAAGACGCCAGAATCTGCCGATCGCGCTCGTTCGCCATCGGAGCGAATACGTCCTTCAGCTCCTCTTCGACGGGCAGCTCCTGGAACCGGCGCACGCGTTCGACGAGCTGGCCGAGCCCCTCGGCCAGCCGGAACGGCTCGGTCAGGTCGAGTTCTCGGCGCCGGATCCGCTCGACCAGCTCGCCCACCGTACTGCTCTCACTGTCCATCGACCGCAAAAGCCGACCCAACCGCGGATCACTGAAGTGAATGGCCGAGGCCTCGGGCTGTTGGGCCAACTCCCGGGCGTGTTCGACCAACGCTGCGCCGATGTGCTGCCCGCGGTCGGCCAACGTCTCGACGGCCGTCAGCAGATCGACGAGGCACTTCGCGCCGAAGGCCGGGGCCTGCATCAGACCGCCGATGGTCATGGTGCCGAGGCGTTGCATATTGCGAGCGAACCCGAGCCGTTTGAGGCAGTTATGGGTACGGTTCTCCAGCCGCAAGTCGTCGAGTCGCAAGCCGGCCGGCAGTGCCGGCAGGCGAAGCCGCTGGATGTCGCGCGTGGACACGCCCGCGCTCACGCGCGATACGACCATGCCCGCCAACTCGGCGATTGCCTCCGGCGAGAGGCATTTCCAGGCGGTCTCATCCAGGTCGGCAAGGCGGGCGCCGGCAAGCGGGGTGCCCTGCGCAAGATGGGAGGGGATCGGTTCCTCCAGCAGCGGCCGCAGCAGCGACGGTGCGATTCGATGGTTGACCCGGGGGTACCGATTCGGCGCATGCGCCGGCTTGAGGGCTATACGGTTTTCCTCGCGGGGCGCCGGCCGCGTTTGCGGATGGTCGATCACATATTCCATGGCCGTCAGCAGGTCGACCAGCGACTTCGACCAGAAGCCGCGCAAGTTCAACAGGCCGTCAATGGTCATGCCATTGAAGTCCTGCGGTCGCTCGTGGATGCCGGCGGCGACGAGGCAATTGACCGTGCGGACCTCCAGCTCGAGGTCGGCCAGGGTCACGCCCTCCGGCAGGGTGGGTAAGGGGCGGTCGCCGATCAGCAACGGCGCGCGGGCCGCCCGGCCCATGGCGGCAACCACCTCGCGGGCCAACTGAAGGCAGGTTTGGCGGTCGAACAGCGCCCACGCAGACTCGTCGAGGTCTGCGAGTGTCATTCCCTTTGTTCCACCCCGCCGTTCATACATCTTCGGAATGGGCTGTAGCAGCATCTCCCGAAGGGTAGCGGGCGCCAATCGGTGCCCCTCTCGCGGATAACGGCTGTATGCCATCAGAATCACCTCGCCCGGCTTCATCGACTTCCTTGCGGCGGGCGGCGGATGAAAGTTTGCCCGTGGAGTGGACATTGCCGGCCTTCGGGCCGAAAAACGGAGGGGAAGGTCCATCCTACGGGCATGGTCGGCTCGTTTCCGCCACGCGCCTTTTGCTGGTTCTACCAGCGCGTTTCGATGTTGCCAAGCGGGGCCTCGCCTGTTGTCATGGAATCGGACGTTTGAGCGGGTTCGCCCGCCAATACGCTCCGATAAACTGATCGGTCATCTCTCGGGTTGCGGCCATAATGTCGGCCAGGGCGTCCTCGGAAGGGGAGATACCCATGCGGTAATCGGGCGACCACGTGGTAGCCGGGGCGGTGAGAGGCGTCTCGAGCGCGGCGCTCATGCCCCCTAGGAGAGCTACCCATTGCTTCAAGTCGAGATGCACTGAATACAGCAACTCGCCATTTTCCAGCCGCAGGGCCGCCACGTGGAGGCTCAGCCCCGGCCGGCCGGGCGTCCGCTGCTGCTCATCGGCGTCGAGCACCGGAATGTCCGCCGCATCGAGGCGCGCCCGGAGGAGCCTTTCCAGCCGGTCGGCCGACAGACCAAGGGCCTCGGCGTCGGCGCCGAGGGGGTGCACGTAAAGCCCCACGCCCGGCAAACCCCGCAGGGAACGGCGTGTGGCGGGACTGTCTTCGGCCGAGGCGCCCGGCGGGAGCCCGATAGCCGCCACCGCCGCCATGGCCAGGACGAAGGTTCGCATAATGTTCTCCTTTGCTCTGTTGCGCGTGGGACCCCTACCGCTATTCTCATTCGGACCGCCCCCCAATGCAAGTCTGCCGTTGAAGTTCACGCTCTAGCGTGCGAACCGACTGTTGGAGTCCCGGCTTCAGCCGGCGCGACACTGGTTGGAGTTCACGCTTCAGCGGACGACGCTACTGCTGGAGTTCACGCCTTAGCGTGCTGGGGCTCGCACATCCTCGCTTGGCACGCTGAAACGTGAACTCCAACAATGCGCTCCCTCACGCCGAGGGCTCGGAGGCGGCGTACTCGCCCCGCAACTGCTCGACCTCCTCGAACAGGGCCGACACCTGATCGTCGGTCACCCGGTCGTCCATGTTGATGCAGCAGACGCCCGTCAAGTAAGGATTGCCGGAGTCGTGCACCAGCCGGCGAACGGTCGCCCGAATTTCGTCGGGCGACTGTTGGACGATCTCGACGGGGCTGTACCGGATGTTCAAGAAGGTGTGGGGGAGGTGCTCGCGGAGCTTTTTCACGTCGCCGGGCCAGCCCACGTCGAGGAAGTCGAGGTGCGGCAGCTTGGCGTACGATTCGGCGAACCGGTGCGGGTCCTCGCCGCAGTAATGCACGCCGAAGGGGCGCCGGCGCCGGTTCCATGCGGCGTCGAACGGTAGGAGGAACCGTTCGTAGTCGGCCGTGGAGATCATCACGTGGGAGCATTCGCTGTGCAGGTAGACCGGCTTGGAAATGTGCCGCACGTTCCGGTTCACGCTGACCGACGAGGTGCCGGTTCGCTTCTCGATGAACATGGTGAACCGATCCTGCACCTCGGCGAGGGCGGCGAAGAAGCGCGCCGCGCGGTCGGGCTGATCGATCATGTCCATGAAGATGTTCTGCCCGCGCACGTCCAGCGCGTGGTTGAGAATCCCGCCGAAGTTCACGTCGCCCACCGCGTACCCGTACTTCGCCTCCAGGGCGTCGATGAGGGTTTCGAGGCGTTTGAAGGCGGGTGTTTCGAAGGCCGCCTCCGGCTCGACCTCGAGCTTCGACGCGTTGGCCGCCACCACTTCCGGCGGCTTGGCTTCGCTGTACCGGACGGCGCAGCCGAGCATCTGCGAGATGAGGAAGCCGGCGGCCAGGTGCACGGCGCCGGCCACGGGCAGCTCGGCGCCGCGGTCGGCGCCGAGGCCGAAGCGGCCCCACCGTTCGTACAGCGCCTGCTCCATCCGGCGCTCGACTTCGACGCGCCGCGCGGGATGGAAGAAGAAATCCTCGTCGAACGAAATGCCTTCGTGCTTGTGCCACCAAGGTGGGGCCAGCACGATATCGACCGGCAGCATGCCGTTTTGCAAGTATTCGTTGCGGTGGAACGGGGTGCGCATCAGTCTTCCAAGAAGAGCGGTCGGATGTGCCGCTCGTAGAGGTTTTCGGTCACGTCGCGGCCCACCACGTCGCTGTGCCGCCGCAGCACGTCGAGGTATCGGTCGCCCATTTCGGCCGCCACTTTGAAGCCCACGTGGAGCAACTGGCGGAAATGCGGGTTGTAGGCGGGGTCGGTGGGATCGTGGCGGAGCGACGCGGCGTATTCGGGGCCACTCATGCAATCGACCTTTTCGGCCGACGGCAGCGCGCCGGGATCGATGTCGATGACGGCCGCGTAGGGAGCGCACATTTCGTCGAACCGGTGCCGGGCCTCTCGGTAGATTTCCTTCGCCAGCGCCAGCCCGTCGCCGCCCGCTTCGGCCAGGCCGATCAGCTCTTCCAACCAGGTGGTCCCCGCGGTCTTCACGTGGATGCCGGCGTCGAACTTCCGCAGTGCCAGCCGCATGGGCCCGTAGATCGAGAACTTGTCGCTTCCGGAATGGACGCTCAACTTGAGGCTTTCCGGCAGGCCGAACTCGCCCGCCGCATACGCCACCACGGCCACGTCCTGCTCGAATTCGCGAGCGAAGCGGGCCACGTCGCCCACGTAATCGACCCCCTTGTTGAACCGGCCGGGAAAACGCGGCGCGATCGTATCGGCCGCGATGCCTTCCTCGGCCACGGCGGCCAGGATCAGGAGCAGTTCGGCCGGGGTCTGCGGCTCGTCGGTCTCGTCGAACGACACCTCGGTGATGAAGCCGTTTTCCGGCTTGCGGTCGCGGATGTACCGGTACAGCCTTCCCGCTTCCTGCACGGCGCGCAGGTATTTCGACGCCGCGGCTTCCATCGTCTCGCGCGGGACCTCCAGCGGCTGTTCCAGCCCGGGAATCGGCACGCTGCCGGCCCACCGCGCGCACCGCTCGACCAGCCGGCGGCGGTCTTCCTCGGGGGCCTCGGCGCCGATGAAGTCGGCCACGTCGAGGGTGAAGAAATCGCTGGGGGCGAGGAAGGCGTCGATCGTATCGAGCCGGATGTGATCGGCGTCGACGAAATAGGGCTCCTTGTAGCCGCGAGCCCGCACCGCCGCGTCGGCCTCGGCGCGGACGTCGGCCGGTTCGGTGCCGGTGATGACGTGCTCCCGGTGCGACTTGTTCCACACGGGGGCCACGTGCACGCCCGCCTCAACGGCCCGGAGGATCGCCTCGAGTTGGAAGGCGCCTTGCCGGGCGAAGCGGTCGCCCATGCCCAAGGAGTATTTCGGCAGTCTCATTTCTTCCTCGTGACGATTCGCGGGGTGCAGGAACGGACGTGTAGAGATTCTACCAGACCGCGCCCGCCGACGCAAAGGGCGGCGCCTGGTGAATAAGAGGGGCCATGTCGTAGCCCGATGGCCGGCGCTGGCAACGCCCTGGGAAAATGGGCCGTCGCGATCCCGTTTATGGGCGAAGCGACTCGTCGAACCGCTGCAACAGTTCGATGCGGTCGAACAGCGCCGCGCCGCCCATGGCGGTCGGGGCGATGCCGGTCCGCGTGAACGTGCCGAAGTCCTCCCAGAGGTCGCGGGTGACGACGGTCCACTCCAACTGCAAGCCCGTTCTTGCACCCGCCGCCGGGTCATCGCATCAACTCGGTCCTCTTCGCCGGCGGGGCGGTCTGGTCGAGGTGCCGGGCAATCCAGTCTTCCAATTCGGCCCAGTCGACCGGCGGCAGTTGTTCCCGATCGGGACGCAGGCCGGCCGCCCCCTTAATATAGATGTGCACCACCTCGCGCGCCGCCTTCTCCGTGTTCCAGTGCAGCAAGATGCGAACACACCGCCGCAGCGAGCCGGGCACGTCCAACTCGTGGTAGCACATCAAGGCCACGTCGAACCAGCCGAGTTGCCGGGCGGCCAACGCGGGAAACTCGGCGTTCAGGTCGGTCGTAGTGGTGAAGACGGCGCTGGACACATCGTCGGGTTCGACGCCGTTGGCGCGGATCATCAGCGCCAGAAGCTGCCGCGTGGCTTCCAGAATGCTCTCTCGGGTGTTTTCTTCCGCGGTGGTGGCGCCGCGAATCCCTCGGCAAGGCATGGGCTCTCCTCCGGATCGTTGGAACACAGGCGGCAAGCCCGCGCCCATTCGGCATTCAAGTTGCCACCTTCACGTGCACTTTCTGCGCGGCGGCGGGCCGCTGCTTTGGCACCCGCAACGACAAAACGCCGTGCCGGCAGCTTGCGTCGATTCCCTCGATGTCCACGTCGTCGGGCAAGGGAATGCTGCGGCGGAAGGCGCCGTAGCACACTTCACACCGGCAAACTTCGCACGCCTCGGGCCGGTCGGGCTGCGACTTGTGGCCGGCGATGACCAGCCGGCCGTCGGCAATGGTCACGTCCATGCCCGCCGGGTCGACGCCCGGCACTTCCGCTCGAATCAGCACCGCGTCGTCCGAATCGAGGATTTCGACGGGGGGCGACCACTTGCCGTGCGCCCTGAACGGCCAGGCTACGCCCTCGAGCGGCTCTCGCACGACGCCCTCGAGGAACTTACCGATCTCCTGGCGCAGTCCGACCCAAGGCGAAGGATCGGTCGGCTCCACTTCGCCCTGCCTGGTCTGCCGATGAAGAAAACTCATGTTCGTTGCTCCCATACGCGCGAAATGAGGAAGGCCCGCCGGAGTCGCCCGGCGGGCATCCAATTGGCAGGCTGCCCGTCTGCCGGACAGCATGTAACAGCCCGTTGGATGGGGATGCCCCATCCGTTTCGGTTTCCGTCGGTCAGGCGGAAGTAACCGCGATTTTCCGCGGCTTCAACGACTCGGCCTTCGGTAGGTGGAGCGTCAGCACGCCGTTGGCGTACTCGGCCGAAATCTTCGAGGCGTCCACCGCCTCGCTCACCTGGAAGGTGCGCCAGTAGTCGCCCACTGCGTACTCGCACAAAAGGTACTCGGTTTCGGGAGCCTGCCGGCGGTCGATCGGGGCGTGGATCGAAAGCGTCCCGTCCTCGAACTTCACGTCGATCCGGTCGCCCTGGGCGCCGGGTACGTCGGCCAGCACAAGCAATTCGTCGGCACGTTCCACGATATCGCAGTTGGGCCGGAAAAACTGGCCGCCGCGCGTTCGTTCGGCACTCTCTGGACGCTCGGCCGCCTTCTTGGTGGTTTCGGTGGAATTGGCCATGATGCACTCCTCGGTGTTCAATTGTACGTCAAAGGAACGGAAGGGAACACGCCTTGCCCCGTAAATGGACGGGGAGCCGAGCGGGTTGGCCCCATCGGCTCCAAGCCGCGTGCGCAATCAGGACGCCGAAGCGATCTCGATCTTGCGCGGCTTGGCCCCCTCGGCCTTCGGCAAGGTGATGGTCAAAATACCGTCTTTCAGTTCCGCCTGAACCCGGTTGCCGTCCACGTCGGCGGGCAATCGGAGTACGCGCGTGAAAGAGCCGGTCGGGCGCTCCCGTCGATGATACGAGAGACCCTCTTCAGCGGGGATTTGGCGATCGACGCGCAGCGTCAACTCGCCGCCGACGACCGAAATGTCGAGTTGTTCGGGCGTAACCCCGGGCACTTCCAGTTCGGCCATCAGGGTATCGCCCTGTTCCCAAAGGTTTACCGCCGGTTGGCCCCTGCTTCCAGGGGTCCAGCTCCCTTCGGACGGATGCCCCAAGAAGCCGCTCAACAGTCGATCCATTTCGTCCCGCAATTGGGCCGCCGGGTGCCGCAAGCCTCGATAGCGCAAAGGCATGGAAATTTCTCCTTTCGGTAAGGCTCGAAGGTTTCAGGGCCGTGCATTGACTGGGATACCTAGTCGCAAACGCGATGCCAACCTCGCCAGCGGCAACGCATCCCCTTATGCAGCCTAGGTTTACGGCGGGCGCACTCCGCGCAGCCCCCAGGATGACTGCCAAAATGGCAGTCGCGCCTTTTCTTGGTTGTCGAGCGGGGGTCTGGCGGGTATACTCAGCACTTTACCGATTGTGCCGGTTATGCGGCTGCCGTGTGGCCCTTGCCAAGATTATTCACGACGATGTAGGGTGGTGGCAAGCAAGCCAAGATCCTGGTGGGACTTCGGTCGCTTGCCCGGGCCCGCTTCCAGCACAGGACGCGCAAACCAGCCGGGCGTGGCGTGCGCGGTCGCCCCAACGACTTAGGCGACCGCACCCCACCCTACACGAATAATCCGGGCTTGAGCAAGTCGGTGCCAACCGGCAACCCCGAGATAGCCGATATGCAAGTGGGGGCCCGAGTGAATCGGGCCCCGGGAGTTTCCTTCGCATGCGATTTGAATTGATCGACCGCATCCTTGAGCTTCAGCCCGGCGTCCGGGTCGAGGCCGTCAAGAACCTGACCCTGGCCGAAGAGTACCTGGGCGACCATTTCCCGAACTTCCCCGTCATGCCGGGCGTGCTCATGCTGGAAGCCCTCACGCAAGCCGGCGCTTGGCTGATTCGGGCAACCGAGGATTTTGCGCACAGCATGATCGTGCTCTCCCAGGCCCGCAACTTGCGATACGGTCAGTTCATCCAACCGGGCACCACCCTGACGGTTACCGCGGAGATGGTGAAGATGGAGGAGCGGGAAGCGCTGTTGAAGGCCCAGGGCACCGTCGACGGGCGGCTGACCGTGGGGGCGCGGCTCGTGCTGGCACGATACAACCTAGCCGACCGGGACCCGGCCGATGCGGACCTGGACCGGTCGACCATTGAAGAACTTCGGCGGCGGTTTGCGCTGATCTACCCGTCGGCACGAGCCGCCGCCCCCACTCCGGCCCCCATGAGCTGACCCGCCCCACGGTACCGGGTGAGCGTGAGGCCATCGACCTACGAGAGGTGAGAACAGGATGCGACTTGAAGGAAAGACGGCGCTGGTGACCGGCGGGAGCCGAGGAATCGGCCGCGCGTGCGTGGTTCGGCTGGCCGCCGAGGGGGCCGAGGTGGCCTTCGTGTACCGGAACAACCGCGAGGCGGCAGAGTCGCTCGTGGCCGAAACCGGCGGGACGTCCGGCCGGGTGCGGGCCGAGCAGGCCGACGTGGCCGACTACCAGCGCGCCCACGAACTGGTCGACCAGTTGGTCGAACAGTGGGGACGGATCGACGTGCTGGTCAATTCAGCGGGCGTCGTCCAGGACGGCCTGATGGGCATGATGACCACCGAACAGTGGCGCAGCGTGATCGAAACGAACCTCGGCGGCACGTACAACTACTGCCATGCCGTCACCCAGCCGATGATGATGGCCCGGCGCGGCAGTATTGTGAACCTTTCCAGCACGGCCGCCGAGTTCGCTTCCCGCGGCCAGGTCAATTACGCCGCCAGCAAAGGGGGGATCAACGGCCTGACGCGAGCGTTGGCCAAGGAACTTGCCCAGCGAGGCGTGCGCGTGAACGCCGTGGCGCCCGGCATGATTGAAACCGACATGAGCCAGGTCGTGCGCGGCGTGGCCGGCGATGTGATCAAGAAGGTTATCCCCATGCGGCGGATCGGCCGGCCGGAGGAGGTGGCGGCCCTGGTGGCCTTTCTGGCCAGCGAGGATGCCGGATACCTCACCGGGCAGGTGATCCGGATCGACGGGGGGCTGAGCCTGGGAGGATATTGAAGTAAAGATAGCGAAACGCTGTCGGCCGAGCATGGCCCCGAGGGCCGCGGATACTGCGTTTCGAGTTCCATTTCTCACTTTGGAGGTGCCATTTAATGCCCACGAAAGACGAAGTATTCGAGAGTGTCCAAGCGGCGTTGGTCGACGCGTTGGGCGTCGATGAGGACGAGGTTTCGCCGGAGGCGACCCTGGTTGGCGACCTGGGCGCCGAGTCGATTGACTTCCTCGACATCGTATTCCGCCTCGAAAAGGCGTTCGACATGAAGATCCCGCGCGGCGAGCTGTTCCCCGAAGACGTATTCACCAACCCCGATTACGTCCAGGACGGCAAGCTCACACCCGCCGGCATGGAAGAACTGAAGAAGCGAATGCCCTTTGCCGATCTGAGCGGCTTTGAAGAGAACCCCGTCGTGCAGGATTTCGCCAACCTGCTGACCGTGGCCGATATGTGCCGGTTCGTCGAGTCCAAGCTCGAAGTGACCGAGTAACCCGAGGAATGCCGAATGCGCTGGTACTGGATCGACCGGTTCATCGAGTTCGAGAGCGGGCGACACGCCAAGGCAGTCAAGAACGTGTCGCTGGCCGAAGAGCACCTTCACGATCACTTCCCGTGCTATCCCATGCACCCCAACTCCCTGGTGCTGGAGGGGCTGGCCCAGACGGGGGGTCTGCTCGTGTGCGAGCAGGGCGGCTTCACCGAGAAGGTGATCCTGGCCAAGGTGCCCAAGGCCCATTTCCATGCCGAAGCGATCCCCGGCGACCGGCTGATCTACTCGACTACGATCGAGTACGTTCGGCCGGAGGGGGCCATGATTACCGGCACCAGCTACCGGGGCGACCAGTTACAGGCCGAGGTGGAAATCGTGTTCGCCCATTTGAACGACCCCACCGTGGGCTCCCTCTTCGACCCGGCCACCTTTTTGCGTATGATGCGCCTCTTGAGAGCCTACGAGATCGGCCGCGCGGCCGATGGCGGCCCCTTGCAACCGCCGCGCTGCTTGCGCGAAACCACGGAACAGGCGGCGTCACCATGAGGAACCGTTCCGGGGACGGCCCCCTTCGCGCGGCGGACGGCCGGAAGCGGCCAGGCAACTACCACCGGCCCCGAAATCCGCGCCACCCCCTCGCCCGCATAAGGAGTACCGCATGAGACGTCGCGTGGTCGTGACCGGCATCGGCTGGGTCACCCCGCTGGGTGCCGAGATCGAAACCGTTTGGCAGCGCCTTCGGGAGGGCCATTCGGGGGTGGGATACATTTCGCTGTTCGACGCCGCCAGCTTTCCCACCAGGATCGCCGCCGAGGTCCGCGATTGGGACCTCTCGGCCGTGGGCGAAGACCCCGCCGCATGGCGGCACCAGGGCCGGCATACCCACTTCGCCGTCGGCGCCGCCAAGAAAGCCGTGGCCGACGCCGGACTGCTCGAAAGCCGCATCGAGCCCGACCGGTTCGGTGTGTACACCGGCTGCGGCGAGGGCCAGCAGGATTTCGGCCGATTCACCCGCATGATGGTCGCGGCCCTCGAGAAGGACACCGAGAACTTCGACCTCGCCGAGTTCACTCGGGTGGGACTGGAAATACTGGACCCCATTGCCGAACTGGAGCAGGAGCCGAACATGCCCGCCGGCCACCTCGCCGGCCTGTTCGGCGCCCAGGGGCCGAACCTCAACTGCCTGACCGCCTGCGCCGCCAGCAGCCAGGCGGTTGGCGAAGCCGCCGAGATGATCCGTCGCGGCGAGGCCGACGCCATGCTTTCCGGCGGGGCCCACACGATGATCCACCCCTTCGGCATCACGGGGTTCAACCTGCTCACCGCGCTGTCGACCCGCAACGACGAGCCGCAGAAGGCCTCCCGCCCCTTCGACCGCCACCGCGACGGCTTCGTCTTG
The DNA here is from genome assembly GCA_007122045.1 of Planctomycetales bacterium. Classification (GTDB taxonomy): domain Bacteria; phylum Planctomycetota; class Planctomycetia; order Pirellulales; family Thermoguttaceae; genus PWXP01. Next base: position 12,366 of record SKJM01000667.1, read on the forward strand.
GGCGAAGGCGCCGGCATGGTGATCCTGGAAGAATTGGAGCGGGCGAAGGCCCGCGGCGCCCACGTCTACGCCGAAATCCGCGGCTTCGGCTCCACCGCCGACGCCTTCCGCATCACCGACACCCACCCGGAAGGCCGCGGCGCCATCGCCTGCATGAACATGGCGCTGGCCGACGCCGGCGTGAACCTCGACCAGGTCGACTACATCAATGCCCACGGAACCAGCACCACCGTCAACGACAAGGTCGAAAGCCTCGCCATCCGGCAGGTGTTCGGCGAGCAGGCCTACCGGATTCCCGTCTCCAGCACCAAGAGTATGATGGGGCACCTGATCGCCGCGGCGGGCGCCACCGAGTTGATCATCTGCATGTTGGCCCTCCGCGACAACGTGGTGCCGCCCACCACCAACTACGAAACCCCCGACCCCGACTGCGACCTCGACTACATCCCCAACGTCGCCCGCGAAAAGAACTGCCGCGTCGCCCTGAACAACAGCTTCGGTTTCGGCGGGCAGAACATCTCGCTGATCGTTTCCGAGTTCACCGGCTGAAGGGACGCCGCGCCGACCGGGCAACTACTCGATAGGACGCCGGCAGTACGTTGCGAGTTCCTCTTCGCTGAGTTGATCTGGGGAAACCAGACGATAATGCTTTTCGCAAGCGATGCCGATTCCTTTTTCAGTTTCCTGTAACTCGAACAGGGCAATCAGGTCCCCCTCCATGAATTGAGCGGCAATGGGGCGGCACAAGAGCGATGGAAACTTCGTCGAGCAAACAGCAATATCCTGTTCAATCTGCACCACACTGAGCAAGTCCCTGCCTCCCTTCGCCTGAACCGGAAATACGTAATGGGCGCCACGCCGGTCAACGCCCACGTACATCTCATCCGTTTCGACTTGGGCTCCATCCGGTCCGGTTGTCCGAAGATGGCTCTGCAATGAATAACACGTCACGCCGGTAAAAATGTCTACGAGGCGGTTGTAGCGAAGCCTGGCCAAGAGTGCCTGCTCGTCATTGAGCGCGTACATGGTAATCACTCCAGGCGTCGCATCGGGCACTTTCGTTTCGACGAGCCCCTCGTTCGGCGTCAGCCTCGGCATTACGATGGCGACAAAGCAATAGCGGCTGCGCCCGGCAGATCGAATGATCCACTGCTTACCGTCCGGTGCGCGCCTTTGAATCACATCAGGTAATGAAGCTCGATAACGAAAACTGTAGATGACATCCCCGAGGTTCTTCGGCAGTTTGATTCCGAGTTCGGCTGCCGCACGCTCAATGTCCCGGCGATCGAATGGAACTGCTGTGGCCCCGTCTTCGTAATAATCCAAGAAGATCTTTTCAATAAGTCTTCTGTAACGATTCTCGCTCTTGCGTTTTGCCATTGTTCGGACCCCCTGGGACCGCGCCAGCTTGGGAGCATTACTTCTGCGGGCCCGGCCACTGCAAAACGAGCACTTCTTCACGGAGTTGCTCTTTCGTGGCCGTCGCTAGACGTGTGCGGAACAAGTCAAGGCCGACAACCTTGTATCCAAGCGACTCGGCAATCTCGGCAAGCAAACTGCCGGTACGAATCATCACCTGCAAATAGGAAGCTTGATCGCCTACCACATACGCCAGCATGGCACCGGGTCTGAGAATCGAACGCAGTTGGGAAAAGTGCTTGGCCATCCCCCCGAAATAGAGTTTTGTCACACGGTGATACATCCTCTCGAACCCGGAGGTCTTGCCGAGTTCGATCCGCCGCTGCTCGATCGCGCGCGCGATGGCTCGAATGCCCTCATGGTCGGCAATCCATTGATCGTCGTCGTCGCCCTTATACACGCCGCGGGTGTTCGAGCGAACGAGGTCGCGCTTCAGTGCGCGCAGGTCGTCCTTGCTGCAAATGAAGTCCAAAATGACGGACTCAAGCCGCGTGGTACGCGTGTAGTCCTTTTCATTTGGGTAGGGTGGCGAAGTAATGACGGCGTCGACCAGCTCGGGTTGAACGACATCCACCATTGCGCGCGCATCGCCGTGAAGCACGGTTGCGGGCACGTGAGGCAACTGCCGCAGTTGACGCAAATGCCGTGCCATCATTTCGACTTCTGACAACCATGCAGACACCACGACCGCGTCCGGTTTGCGAGTGCCGACACCCACCTCCGGACCAAAGTGAAGGTTGCTGATTGAACAGACCAGCGCTCTAGCCAATGCGAGACGTTCGTGGCGCGAAAACGCCGCGTCCTCGCGCTCCTTGATACAATCGCGCAGGACGAGCGTTTTGTGCAACGGCCGTGGACTGATGGAGCCGGATAACAGCAGTTTCATCCGGTCGCTGTCCAGGGTGCGCAGTTCGCAAGCCGATTCGCCATCGGTATTGACCCCCGGACTGAACAATGAGCCCGGATCATCTTCGACGCCATCCGCGGCAAGGCGTTCAAGGGCTTCCTCGGCGATCTCGTTGGCGTGTTCGACGAGGCCCTTGGGATCGGGTGACCAGTCCACCTTGATGGAAGCGGCGAAGTGGGCTATCGGGTTGGCCTCGATCCCCACGCTCGCGATGCCCAACTTCTTCGATTCGACAAGGGTGGTACCGGTGCCACAAAAGGGGTCAAGAACCCATTGTGTCGGCAACAAGTCGAAACGTGCCAGGTAGTCGCGCACCAAGTGCGGAGGAAACGAAAGGACGAACCGATACCAATTGTGGGCAGGCTGGTCGTCGGGCAGAAGCTTGTTCATCTCGCCGTTAGATCGGCGACGGGACGGGCTGTGGAGCATGGACAACCTGGTCGGTTGAAGGACAGGAAAATGCTTTTTTCAGGAAGACTGACTTTACACGGGACGAAATGGAGGGTCAAGGGGGCCTGGAGGGAAAGAGCCGGCATGCCCCTCATTTCCTCCGCGATCCCCTTGAACGCTTCCGGGAGATGTGCTGGTGAGCGGATTGCCCGGAAGACAGTGCATCCTGAGTAAGCCAACATAGCCCGCGTCCCTTGTCTTGTCAACTTGATGTTACATGGTCTCGCCTCCATTCACGGGGGCGACCGTTTCGGCCGCCCAGTCGAGCCGTATGCGGACGATCCGGCGGTTGAGTTGGTCGGCCACGTAAACGCGGCGGCCGTTGGCGGCTACCGCCTGGGGCCAGGCCAGGGCGACGTCGGGCCGGGGAATAAGGCTTCCCGCGGCCGAGTCGGCATTGCCGTAGTCGCCGAAATGCCCGATCTGGTTCCCCACCGCATCGAGCACGCCCACGCGAAACCGCACGGCGTCGGGGAAGAAGACGCGGCCGAAGGGGTCCACGTCGAAACGGACCGGCACGCACAGGCACACGTCGGGTGCGCCCGCGGTCCGCCACGACGGCACGTTGCTGGGGCCGCCGCGGAACCACTTCGCCCCCTCGACGGCAATGGTGTTGTCGAACGCATAGACGGCGTTGGGCTCCTCGGCGTCGTGCCGCAGGCGGCCGCCTTCCGGGGGGAACTTCACAATGCTGCCGTCCATCATCGCGTACCAGTTCATCTCCAGCGCCGACAGGCCGTAGCGCCAGCCGCGCAGACCG
>SKJM01000598.1 GCA_007122045.1 Planctomycetales bacterium
GGACGATTCCGGCGAGGTGGTCGAGCCCGGCGTTCCCCATTTCCTTCCGCCGATCGAGCGCGACGACGACGAGCGGCGCCTCACCCGCCTCGACCTGGCCAACTGGCTCGTATCGCGCGACAATCCGCTCACCGCCCGCGCGTTCGTCAACCGGCAGTGGCAGCAACTGTTCGGCACCGGCCTGTCGAGGGTGCTCGACGACCTGGGCATGCAGGGCGAGTACCCCGAGCACCGGGAACTGCTCGACTGGCTGGCGGTGGAGTTCATGGATTCGGGCTGGGACATGAAGCACATGATGCGGCTGATGGTCACCAGCGCGGCGTACCGGCGCAGTTCGACGCCCACGCGGGAGCAGTTCGCCGCCGATCCGCTGAACCGCCTGCACGCCCGGCAGGCGCGGCCCCGCCTGCCGGCGGAACTGGTGCGCGACGTGATCCTTCACGTCAGCGGCCTGCTGGAGCCTAAGGTGGGCGGGCCGAGCGTCATGCCGTACCAGCCGGCGGGCTACTACGCCGAACTGAACTTCCCCAAGCGGGAATACGAGGAGAGCACCGGCCCCAACCAGTATCGGCGCGGCCTGTACACGCACTGGCAGCGGACGTTCCTGCACCCGCACCTTGCGGCGTTCGACGCGCCGCAGCGCGAGGAGTGCACCGCGCAGCGGCCGGTTTCCAATACGCCCATGCAGGCGCTCGTGCTGCTGAACGATCCGTCGAACGTGGAGGCGGCGCGGGTGTTCGCCGAGCGGATTGTTCGCACGGGCGGCGACACGCCCGAGGCCCGGCTCGCCTACGCGTTCCGCCTGGCCCTCGCACGCGAGCCCGCGGCCGAGGAGCGCGACGCGCTGCTGGGCCTGCTGGCGTCGCGGCAGGAGCATTTCGCCGGCCGGGAGGACGAGGCGAAGCAACTGATTTCCGTCGGGCAGCACCCCGCGGTCGACGACCTCGACCCGGCGGAACTGGCCGCCTGGACCATGGTCGCCCGCGTCCTGTTCAACGTGCAGGAGCTGTTCGTCCGCTATTGAGGAGGCTGATTGCGTTATGAACGAACCGTTGAGGGAATCGTTGCTGCGGCAAACCCGGCGGCACTTTCTCGGGGCCGGCCTGAAGGGGCTCGGCACCGCGGCGCTGGCGTCGCTCTTGTCGCCGTACGCGCGCGGGGCGGGCGCCGAGCCGGCCGGTGAAGAACATTGGCGGGGCGTCGTCGATCCGTTGCACCACGTGCCGAAGGCGAAGCGGGTCATCCAGTTGTACATGGCGGGCGGCCCGTCGCATTACGAAACCTTCGATTACAAGCCCAAGCTGGAGGAACTGGACGGCCAGGACATGCCCAAGTCGTTCACCGAAGGGCAGCCGATCGCCCAGTTGCAGGGTGAGGCGCTCCGCTGTTTCGGGCCGCAGCATCCGTTCAAGCGGTGGGGCAGAAGCGGGCAGGAAATCGCCACGATCTTCCCGCACATCGGCGGAGTGGCCGACGACCTCTGCATCATTCGGTCGATGCACACCGACCAGATCAACCACGATCCGGCCCACCTGTTCATGAACACCGGCACGCTCATCCCGGGCCGGCCCAGCATGGGATCGTGGGTGCTGTACGGCCTCGGCGCCGAGACGGACAACCTGCCGGGTTTCGTCGTGCTCACTTCCGAGGGGGGCGGGCAGGCGCAGCCCATCTCCAGCCGCCAGTGGTCCAGCGGCCTGCTGCCCGGCCGGTTCCAGGGCGTGCAGCTTCGCTCAACGGGCAACCCGGTTCTGTACACCGAGAATCCGCCCGGCGTGTCGGCCGAGTGCCAGTCGGAAGTGGTGCGCGTGGTGGGCAAGCTGAACGAGACGCTCAACGCGGCCGTCGACGATCCCGACATCGCCACGCGAATCGCCCAGTACGAACTGGCGTTCCGAATGCAAATGAGCGTGCCGGAACTTGCCGACTACACGCAGGAGCCCGACTACATCAAGGAGCTTTACGGCACGCAGGGCGGCGACGGCACGTTCGCCTCGAACTGCCTGCTGGCCCGCCGCCTGGCCGAACGCGGCGTCCGCTTCATCCAGGTGTACCACCGCGGCTGGGACCACCACGGGCAGGTGAAGCGGGGAACCGAAACGACGGCGAAGCTGGTCGATCAGGCGTCGGCCGCCCTCATTACCGACCTCAAACAGCGCGGCATGCTCGACGATACCCTGGTCATTTGGAGCGGCGAGTTCGGCCGCACGCCCATGCAGCAGGGCAACGGCGGGCGCGACCACCACATCCGCGGCTTCTCGCTGTTCATGACCGGCGGCGGTGTGCGACCCGGCATGACCTTCGGCGCCACCGACGAGTTGGGCTACCACGCCGTCGAACACCCCATCCACGTGCACGACTTCCACGCCACCATGCTCCACCTGCTGGGCGTCGATCATAAGCGGCTCACCTACCGTTTCCAGGGCCGCGACTTCCGGCTGACCGACGTGTTCGGAAACGTTGTGCGGAAGATCCTCCTGTAGGCGGCTGTCCGAAATGGGGGCCGTGGTTCATGATGCTTCGCAACAACTGGGATAGAAAAAATTGGACCTCAGGAACAACCCAAGAACACCCTCGGGATAGGTGCCGGCGACTCGGGGAAACAAGGGAAAACAGGAGGTAACAGAGGTAACAGAGAAACCATCTCTGTTGCCTCCGTTCCCTCCTGTTCATTCCACTTCGACCTAACCTGCTCCAACCTGCCATGGAATGGCTTCAAAGCGTCCCCTTAGCCCTTGCACGACGGGCACAGCCTGCCCCACTTGATTTTCGTGGGCGCTAAGCTCAAATCACAACCTACGGGAGCCAGTCCCCACCTTCGGACAGACGGAAGCGACCATGGAAATCACGCTTGGCGACTTGTTGGCCTGGGCCGGCCGATTCCACCCGATGCTCGTCCACCTGCCGATCGGCGGGCTGGCCGTGCTGCTGTGCCTGGAGGCGATGCACGTGTTCCGGCTGCGGCAGCAGGACGCCGCCCATCGCGGGCTTGCGATCGGATTCGTGGCGCTCTCGGCCCTTGCCGCGGCCACCACCGGCTGGCTGCTGTACTCGGCCGACGGTTGGGGCGGCATGCTGGCCGAGCGGCATCGGGCACTGGGCATCGCGTTCGCCGCCGTCGCCTGCCTCGCCTGGCTGGCCTGGCTGGTCGGGTACGCCAGAACCTTCGGCGGTTTCCTCGTGGCGGCCGCTCTGTGCCTTGGCCCCGCCGGGCATTACGGCGGCATGCTCACCCACGGCCCGAACTACCTCAGCGAGCGGGCGCCCGAGCCGGTGCGCAGTTGGATGTGGGTCGATACGGGCGCGAAGCCCGAGCCGCCGCCCGCCGACGAGCCCCCTTCCGCCGACGAGCCCAGCAAGACCGAAGTGCCCGAGACCGATGTGCCCGGAACCGAAGTGTTCGCGCACCTCGCGCAGCCGATCCTGGCGGAACACTGCACCGCCTGCCACAGCCCGCTGATTGTCAGCGGCGATTTGCAGCTCGACTCGCACGCCGCGCTGCTTGCCGGCGGCAGCAGCGGGCCGGCCGTGGTCCCGTCCGATCCCGAGGCGAGCCCGCTCTACGTGCGCATGACCCTGCCCGAAGGCGATCCCAAACGCATGCCGCCGGCCGGGCATCCGACCGCTCCGACCGGCGAGCAGATCGCGCTGATCCGCTGGTGGATTGCCGAGGGCGCGCCGGCCGACGCCCTCCTGGCCGACCTGGAGCCCGACGCCGAAACCCGACGCCTGCTCGACGCGCTGCAACCGCAGTCGGAGGACGAACCCGAGCCGGGGCCCGACATGCCGGCCGCCGAGCCGAAGCCCGACCTGCTCCCGGCCGAGCAGGTCGACCCGCTGATTGCCGAGTTGCGCAAGCGGTACCAGGCGGGCGTGCGCCGCATCGCCGGCGAGCGGCCGTGGGTCGACGCCGACCTGTCGCTGCGCGGCGAGGCGATCGACGACGCGGCGCTCGAAGCGCTTAGCGAACTCGGGCCGAACCTGCGGGCATTGTACCTCAGCGGCACGGCGGTGACCGACGAGGGCGTCGCCGCCGCGGTGCGCCGCATGCCGAACCTGGCCATCCTGCACCTCGACCGGACCGCCGTCACCGACGCGGTGCTCGAACCGATTGCCGGCCTGCCGCACCTTGAAGTGCTCAACCTGTACGGCACGAGCGTCAGCGACGCCGGCCTGCCCGCCCTCGAGCGGCTCACCTCGCTCCGCAGCCTTTCGCTGTGGAACACGCAGGTGACCGAGGAGGGCGCCCGCCGCCTGACCCAGGCGTTTGAAGACCCCGAACGCCTGCGGCAATGGGAACAGCAGGTCGCCGACTTGCAGCACAAGATCCTCCACCACGTCCCCTCCATCCAATTCGGCCCCCCCGCGCCGGAGTAACGGCGGCGGGGGAGGGCGTCCAGTGGAGGAGAAGCCCCGATCCCCCCCTCGCAGCGGGGCGCAAGAATCGGCATTTAGCACTTCCTCGGTCACAGGCCCGCAGCCCCTGGACGGCGGAACCCGCACACGCTACCATGACTACTGGCGCGGCCGTGAAGACGTGAGCCGCATCGGTGTGTCGAGGCACCGTGGGGGATTGACATGCCCGCCGTCGGGACGGGAGAATCGTGGCTTGCTGGGCCGTAAGGCCGTTCGGCCAACGATGACCTACACCCATGTCCTGAACCGGGGCGGCCGTGGCGTCCGCAGCGCAGCCGACGGTCTGGCCCGTTGCGCTGACGAGCGCTACGCGGAAACATCCTATCCCGCACGACATGACGTAACAATGACACAAC
>SKJM01000210.1 GCA_007122045.1 Planctomycetales bacterium
AGGCATCCACCATGCGGATCAGGTTCGGTAATCGTTCCGGCAGGTCGCGCGGCACGAGCGACAAGCCGCCAACGGTTTTCGGCAAGCTTTGCACGACACTCTTTTTCACGCTGTTCTTTGCGATGGGGGCCGGCTTTTGCGTGTTCCTGGGCTTTCTGTTCTTCCAGAACCTGGGCACCTACACCTGGGACCCTACCGAGGCCAGCATCACCCACAGCGACATCGTGCAGGAGCGCGACGGCGACCACCGCTTTGAGGTCCGCTACCAGTACGTCGTCGACGACCGCCCGTATACCGGCCGGGCCTACGACGCCCCGGACGGCAACGGCTACGCGCACAGCGATTACGCGCAGTTGCAGCGCCTGGCCGTGCAGTATCCGGTCGGGGCGATGGTGACGGCGTACGTCGACCCGTCGGACCCCAGCCGGGCGATCCTCGCGCACCCCAGCCTGTGGATCGGCCTGACGGTCTTCTTCCCGCTCATCTTCGTGGCCGTCGGCGCGGGCGGCGTCTATTTCACCTGGTTCGGCAAGACCGCCTCCAGGAAATCGATCGCCGGCCGGAGCACATCGAAACAACTCAGCGGGAGATGGCTCCTCCGCGCCATGGGCGTCGGCTTTACCGGCATCGGGCTTGTGGTCGCGTATTTCATGTTGATCATGCCGGTGCTGCGCGTCCAGAGGGCCAAGTCGTGGATGCCCGTGCCCGCCACGGTCGTCGCCAGCCGCGTGGTGACCCACCGTGGCGACGACAGCACCACCTACAGCGTCGACATCCTGTACGAGTACGAGATCGACGGCCGCACGCTGCGCAGCAACCGCTACCATTTTCTCACCGGTTCTTCATCCGGGCGCCATGCCAAGCAGGTGGTCGTCGACGCTCACCCGCCGGGCAAGGAGATCACGGCGTACGTGAATCCGGGCGATCCGTTCGACGCCGTCATCGACCGCGGCTATTCCAGCGACCTGTGGTTCGGCCTCATCCCGCTGGTTTTCTGCGTTGCGGGAGTGGCCATGCTCATCGGCAGCGTCTTCGTGCAGGTCGGGCCCCGCCAGGCCGGTGGCAAGGCTTGGCTGCCCGACCACGCCACGGTCGAGCCGGCCGGCGACCCGTTCGCCGTCCGGCCGGCCACCGCGCCCGGGCGGGTCACCCTCCGGCCGACAGGCTCTCCGCTGGGCAAGTTCCTGGGCGTTACCGCCGCGGCCGTGTTCTGGAACGCTATTACCGGTGTTTTCGTGGGCATCGCGGTCAACAGCCACATGGCGGGCAATCCCGAGTGGTTCCTCACGTTCTTCATCATTCCGTTCGTGCTCATCGGCGTCGGGCTGATCGGGGCCATTGGCTACCAGTTCCTCGCCCTATTCAATCCCAAAGCCGTTCTGGAGGTCGGCACCGCAACGCCCGCGCTGGGCGATATTCTGACGATCGATTGGCGCCTGGAGGGCCGGGCCGACCGCGTGTCGGCGCTCACACTTTCGCTGGTGGGCGAGGAGCATGCGACGTACCAGCGCGGTACCGATACGGTGACCGACAAGCACACGTTTTACGACGAAACCCTGCTGAAGACTTCAGACGCCGGCGAAATCCTCAGCGGCGGCCACCTCGACGTGCTCATTCCCGCCGACGTGATGCACTCGTTCGAGGCCGCCAACAACAAGATTACCTGGACGCTGAGGATGACCGGCGCCATCAATCGCTGGCCCGACATGAAGAACGAGTTCGGATTGGTCATTCAGCCGATAAACCCGGAGAAGATCGGCCGTGCCTGACACCCCGCTGACCCTGGAACTGCTCGACGAGGAGGCCGCCTATTATCCCGGCGATTCCATCGAGGGCATCGCCTCGTGGGCGTTTCCGCATCCCGTCGAGCGGATCGAAGTGCACTTGTGCTGGCATACCGAGGGCCGTGGCACGGAGGACGCGTCGGTGGTCGAGACGGTAGAGTTCGACTACCCGCCGCCCGTGGGCGCAAAGCCCTTCCGCCTCTCGGCCCCGGCAGGTCCGTACAGTTACGACGGGCGCTTGATCGCCATCCGTTGGACCGTCGAGGTGGTCGCGGCGGGAGTGAAGGACGTTGCGCAAATGCCCGTCACGATTTCCCCCACCCTGGAACCGTTTGTGCTGCCTGCAACCTGAGCGAAGACGCGTCGCCTCTTACGGGACCGGACGGATGTATCGCGGGCACGGGGGAGTCGACAATGCGGTGGCACGCGTCGAGCACGGCTCCGCGGCCCTGAGGGCAAGCGCCGATCACCTCACGGAAGCACTCCACAAACGCCTAAGGGCTCTGATCCCAAAGTCCCCGCCTGACCCCAAAGCCCCCCGTACGAAAGCAGCTTCTGGACAGCAGAGGTTGAACACTTTGGACGATTCGGCTACGTTGTCGGAACGGAAGGAGGGCGTAGCGCGCCGGCGCCGCAGCGACCTGTCAGCGCCGCTACGCGAGTGCATCGCATTGTCGTGATCCTTGGCACCCACGCCACGGAGTGAACTATGGCCACCTCAACCAAGAGCATCCACGATCGACACGCATCGCCCCGACGGGAATCGGCCCCCCGTTGGGGTTGTGGTGAGAAAAGCCGGATTCGGCGTTGCAGGTGGGCGTTGTTGATCGCCGGGCCGGCGCTGGCTTGGGTTCTGGCGCTGGCCTGTCCCGTTGCGGCCGCGCTATGGCAACCGCCCCACGCCGGGGTCGATTTCGACGGCCGGCAAACGTTTATCGAAACCGACGTGAACGCGGACGGGCGGTTCGTGGGGCCCGCTTACCGGCAAGGCGGCATCGCGCCGCTCGAGAGCGGCATTGCACCGGAGGAGGTCGAGAACCGGCCGTACCGCGCTTACGTGCAGGAATGCATTGAAACGCTAATGGAGTACGGCACGGACCGCTACGGCGAGGTGCAGTCGAAGATGCTGGCCAACATCCTGGACGTGCGCACCCGCACCAGCCCGGAGGACCCGCCGCGGGGCGGCCCGGCTCCCACGGCGTGCTGGCCGCCCACGTTCCCCACGCCGTACAGCAACCGGCTCGCCCACGCCACGTTCCGGGCGGATTTGGCATGGGGCGATCACCAGGCGTGGCAGTGGCAACCGGTTGCCGGCGAGATGCCCGCCCCGAACGGCGGCGGCCCCACCGAAGTATCGTTCGCGCCGGTGAAGGCCCGGGTGCTGTGCCTTGAAGTGCAGTTGCAGGAGGGTTTCGGCGGCGGGATCTACGAATGGACGGTTAACGGGCGCCGGCCGGCGGTGAAGCGGCGAGCGGCCACGTACTTCATCGAAAACACGGCGGCCATGCCCAATGCCGTGTACGACGAGCACTTTCCCTACGATTTGCAGCGCATCCACGACGGCCGCGCGCCGGGCGACGCCGTGGATGGGCGCCCGCCGGCGTTCCGCTGGGTCGAACTCCCCAGCGAAACGGCCCGAACGGTGGGCTGGAGTTTCCGCGGCGGCACGAGCGCCGGCCGGCCGGTTCCGCTGGACCAATGGGCGCCGCGCCGGGGCACGCGCGAGTGGGTCATGATCGAGTTCGACGAGCCGGTCGAGGTTTCCAGCGTCGAGGTGTACTGGCTCGACGACGGCGAGGACCATCGCGTGCCGGCCGATTGGAAAGTGCTGTGGGCCGACACGATGGACCGCGGCCGCGTGGAATATCCGCCGGCGCCCTACGTGCCCTGGAGCGGCGAGTTTCGCGATTCGTTCTGGCAGCCGCGCGGCTCGAACTTCTTCTACGATCAGCCCACTTTCCGGGCGATGGAAATGTTGAGCCGGATCACCGGCGACCCGCGGCACCTGCGCTGGGCGCGCACCGTGGCCCGTTTCCACTGGGGCCATCGCGATAAGACCACCAACCTGACCCCCGAACAGCCCGAGCAAGGACACCGGCGGGAAGCCGCCTACGCCACGACCATGCGGGCCATCGGAACGCTCCCGACGCATCTATTGTTAAGCTGGCAGTGGACGGGCGAGACCGAGTTCCGCGACCAGGCGGTGGCCTACCTGAAGGGGTTCGCCCGCCACGCCTATGTGCCGGAGCGCGGCAAGTTCACGACCGTCGACATCGAAACCGGGAAGCCGGTGGACGGCAGCCGGGGCCTGACGCCCACCGACCCCGTGGAACTGTGGGGGAATTATCACCTGATTCCGGGCGGCCTGTACCTGGCGCAGGGATTCGCCTACGCGTACGCGGTGACCGGCGAGGAGGAACTGCTGAACGCCGCGCGGAAATGCGCCGAGTGGATCCGCCGCTCGCCCCCGGAAACCTACAAGCACCGGCACTGGAGTGAGCTTTACCAGCGGGTGTACGCCCAGCACGGCACGTTTGCCGATCACTACGGGCGCGCCATCTCGTTCTTCTTGCAGATGTACGCGGCCACGGGCGAAGAGCAATATCTTGACGACGCCCGCCGGTTCGCCCGGGATGCCGTCGCAAAGCTCTATTACGAGGGCCTCTTCCGTGGTCATCCCGCCCGGCCCTACTACAGCAACATCGACGGCGTGGGCCGCCTGCTGGTGGCGCTGCTGCAGCTCGACCGCGTGCTGGCCAACCCCGACGACGCGGTTGCCCAAAAGGCTGTTCTGCTGCATGAAGACGACACGGCCGGTTTCGGCAACTGGTAGCCGCGGCGATGGGTCGAGTGTCGGTCAACAACAACCGTAAGCGCGCGCTCAGAAATAAGTTGGCCAATTGCAATGTAGTAGGCCCTCGCCGTGTGCCGAAATTCGCGAACGGCACACGGCGGAATTATGCGTCAGCCGGCGGCACGC
>SKJM01000388.1 GCA_007122045.1 Planctomycetales bacterium
AAGGCGTCGATCAGCACGGTTTCGGCCTCCGGCGTGCCGATCCAGCCCAGGGCCTCGGCGGCCGCTTCGGCCAGGAACAGGTTGCCGGTTTGCGGCTCGGTGTGCTCGGCCAGGATCTGCCCGAGCAGCGGCACGGCCTGGGTATCGTTCAGGAAGCCCAGCGCCCGGGTGGCTACCTGCAACGTCCGCGGGTTCAGCGGCGAGGCGGCATGGAACGTGAACCGGTCGGTGCGGTTGTTCCCGGTGAAACGCGGATACGGGTTGTTGTCCTTCTCGCGGGCCACGTACGCGCGCAGGGCCGCGCGGGCGGCGTCGCCGCCGATATGCCCCAGCGCCCGGATCGCCTGCCGCTGGGCCACCCGGTCGTCGCTGTCGATGCGCCCGATCAGCGCCGCCTCCAACTTCGGCCACGGATTCTCTTTCAGCCACGCCCGCCATGCGGTGGCCTGGCGGCGCCGGGCGTCGGCATTGGCGGGCACGTCGACCGGTTCGGCGTGGGCCGTGAGGCCCTCCAGGGCCACGGCCGCCGCTTGGGCGACGTTCACGTCGGGGTCTTCGAGCGTGTCGAGCAGCGGGGCCACGCTTTCCCGCGTGCCGCACGCGGCCAGCGCCATGGCGGCCGCCACGCGGGCCTCGCGGCTCTCGTCGCGCAGCAGGGCGGCCAGGGCGGGCGCGGCGGCCCGGTCGCGGAATACGGCCAAGCGGTTGGCGGCCGAGATGCGGACGTATTCATCGTCGTCGCGAAGCTTTTCGACCCAGGCCGCCGTTTCGTTCCGGCCCGGCTCCAACTCGGCGCCCGTGTCGCGGTACAGGTTCAGCGAGGCCGTTTCGCGGAACCGTTCGAACTGCAAGTCCATCATGCCCGACACGCCGGAGTTGTTCCCCCGCCAGCGGTGCGGCTTGCCGCGGTCGAGCAGCCTCAGCGGCCGCACGCGCTGCGTTTCGGCCAGGCGGCTATCGACCGGGGGCGCGCCCCGGCGGGGTTCGTGGCAGCCGGTGCACGAGCGGGTCTCGCCCGGCCGGACGTAAATCCACGACATCTCGTTCAATTCCGAGCGCCCCTCGGCGTCGACCGCTTGCAGCGCGATCGGCACGTCGGCCGGCACCTCGACGGCGAAGGAGCCGTCGGGGCCGATGGGCACCGTGCCCAACTCGATCACCTCCTTACCCTGGTGGACGAAATCCCAGTGCGACGACCGCACGCTCACGCCCCGGGAGCGGAGCACCCGCATGGCGCGAATCTGCCCCCAGTCGGCCTGCGTCTTCCGCGTAATGTGCACGTTCTGGGCGTACAGGAACCCCGTCGCGCTGGGCAGGCCGGCGCGCGAATCGTCCACCGTGCTGGGCAGGACTGGCGGGCGCGGCTGCGGGCCAAGGAACACGGGCGAATGGATGGGCGTGTCGTCCGACTCGTAAATCCTCACCATCCGGTTGTCGGCCGGATCGAGCACGGCCAGCACGCGGCTGCGCCGGTCGCTGGGCTGATGGTGGAGCACGGTGACGAGCAATCGGCCGTCGGGCAGCGGGGCCAGGTCGCCCAGCCCGCCGGGAAGCCGGTGGAACGACGGCTCCGCCCCGCTCGGGTTGGCCACGAAATTGCCGCGGTTCGAGATGACCGCCAGGCGTCCGTCGGGCAGCGGGGCCGGGCTGCCGTAGCCCAACATGCGCAGTCGCGTGCCGTACACCGCGCCGGTGTCGGCCCCCAGTTCCGTTTGCCCGGCCGTCCCGTCCGGGCGGAAGGCGTGGATTTGCGTTTCCACCTTCGCCCGGCCGAAGAAGTTGTCGCTGCGCACGAAGGCGATCCGCCCGTCGGCCATCACGGCCGGCTCGTTGTCGAAGATGGGCGTGTGGGTAATCGACCGGATGTCGCTCCCGTCGGCCTCCATAACGAACAGCGCCCGCGACGGCGCCCCGTGATACTCCTCGAACGTGCCGATGCGGGTCGAGGTGAACACGATCCGCCCGTCGGGCAGTTCCGCCGGGTCGATGTCGTGGAACGGGCCGTGGGTGAGTTGCTGCGGCGTGCCGCCGCCGGCGGGCACGCGGTAGATGTGGAAGAAGCTCGTTCCCTCCGGCGCCATGGCCAGGAGGATCGACTTGCCGTCGTACGTGACGCTGGGCGAGCCGAGCACCCCGTCGCCCGCGTCGATCAGCACGCGCGGCTTCGCGTCCGGGCCGGCGGGATCGAGCACCATGAGCCTCCGGCCGATCTTCGACGGGCAGGGCAGGTCGAACATGGTGTACGCCCGGGTCCAGTCGCCGATGCGGAACTCGATCCCCCACGCTTGGCCACTAAGCTTCTTGTAGATGCTGCAATCGTCGGCGATGAACGCGACGGCCCCGGGCCAGTCGAACTGGGTGTCGGCCCGGCTCAGGGCGAGCCGGACCGGCAGCGCGCCGTGGCGCCGCCCGCCTACCGAGCCCGCGTACTCCAGCTTCCCCCACGGCGCCATGCCCATCGGGCCCAACGCCGCGGCGGCGACCCAGTGTTCCCCTTCCTCATATTCCGAGAGCGAGTATTCCGCCGGGTCGACCTCCGAGGTCGTAACCCGCCAAGATGCATCGGTGACCAGTTCCAGCGGCTGCGCGCCCTCGCGCTCGACGCGCAGCGCGGCGACCACGCCGCGCTGCCCGCCGAAGGCAATGCCGCGAATGCCCAGTACATTCCGCCCTCGCACCAGGTGGTCTTTGACGTCCCACCGCTCGATCGAATTCCACACTTCAGCGCCGGGGCCGATGTCGAAGCCGATCAGTTCGCCGTTGACGTACAGTTCATAGCCGTTGTCGGCCGTAATGAGCACGCTGGCCGCGGCCGGCGGGCGGTCGAGGGTGAACTCGGTGCGGAACTCGGCCAGGTCGCTCTGCATATTGCCCCAAATCCAGGAGGCCTGGTCGATGGGCGGCAGGGGCGGGCTCGCTGGGGGCTGGCCGCCCCTTGCAAGGACTGCGTGGCCGATGGCCGTCAGCACAACGACAATCGCAGGAAACCACTTCAGCAAATTTCGCGGGGGGGGCGTTACTGGGCGCGTCAAGGTTCTGCTCCTCGGGGTATGTCCCGCGAGCCGAACGGGACATGGTAGGCGAATCAGCGAGCAGACCGCCCGGCTCGGCGGCTGCTGCTACCAGTATATCTTAGCCGGGCGCGGGCTGCAAAGACTCCAAACCACCACGATCGGTCAATCACCTGGTTGCTCGGCCGGTGCCCCAGCCGCTCGTGCGGGCCTCATATTCCCCCTCCCCGCCACTATCCGGGCTTGCGGCCTTTGAAACCCGACTCCCCCGAAAGCTGGGCGATTTGGCTAACCTTTCCTTGTCCTTCCGGCCGATGCCAACAGGAGACGCAATCCTTCAGCGCCGGTAGGCGCATGGCCGGCTATCTGAGCAGCCGGCTTCGCCCAGGTCGCGACGAGCGGGCCATCGTTGCCGGCCGCGTCCGAAACCACCCACCCTATTTGACAGCCAACCCCCGCCAGCATGGCACGCATTCAGAGCAACATCGGCCTGTTCTCCGGGATCGACATCGGCGACATGGTCGATCAGTTGATGTCGGTGGCCGCCCGCCCGCGGGATATGCTCGCCCAGCGTGCCGAGAGGGTCGACGCCGAGCAGGTGGCCGTGGCCGAGCTTTCCGCCATGCTCCTGTCGTTCCAACTCAGCACCAACCGGCTGGGGAACACCTCGCTCTACGAGCAACAGAAGATCACCAGCAGCAACCCGGCCGCGCTGGCGGCCACGCTCACCGGCAGTCCGCCGATGGGCACGTACCGCTTCACCCCGATGCGGGCGGCGCAGAACCAGCAGTGGCTCAGCAGCGGGGTGCGCGATGCCGCGGCGCCCCTGGGCGGCGGGTCCCTCTCGTTCCGCTTCGGCGACCACGTCGAGCGCAGCACGCCGCTCGGGCTGCTCAACGGCGGCGAAGGGATTGCGCGGGGAACCATACGCATTTCCGACCGGAGCGGGGCCTGGGCCGACGTCGACCTGACCACCGCGCAGTCGATCGACGACGTGCTCGAGGCCATCAGCACACATACCGCGATCAACGTGACGGCCGTCGCCCGCGGCGACGGCATCCGGCTGATCGACAACACGGGCCAAACGGCCTCGAACCTCGTCGTGCAGGAGGTGAGCGGCGGGACGACGGCCGCCTCGCTCGGCCTGGCCGGCATCGACGTCGAGGCCGCGGTGGCCGACGGCCAGGACATCGTTCGGCTGTTCGACGACGTGGAACTGGCCGCGCTGAACGACGGCAACGGCGTGAGCGTGAACAAGGCCCTGCCCGACATCGCCTTCACGCTGCGGGACGGCACCACGGGCCAGATCGACTTCTGGCGGATCATTCCCGGCGGCGCGGAGGTGGAAAAACAGTTCACCCTCGGCGAAATGATCGAAACGCTCAACGCGGCCGCGCCCGGCAAATTGCACGCCGCCATTGACCCCGAGCACGGCGACCGGCTGGTGGTGCAAGACCTGACCGAGGGCGAGGGCGCGTTCGAACTCTCGGCCCTGTACGGTTCGACCGCGCTGGGGCACCTCGGCCTCGACGGCGCGGTCGACGGCGGCGATACCGTCACCGGCCGGCGGCTGCTGGGCGGCCTGAAGTCGGTGCTGCTGTCGAGCCTCCACGGCGGTCGAGGGCTCGGGCCGCTGGGCCAGATCGCCCTGACCGACCGGACCGGCGCCGCCGACACGGTCGATCTGGCCGGCGCCGAGACGCTCGAACAGGTCGTCCACCGCATCAACGACGCCGAGGTGAGTATCC
>SKJM01000615.1 GCA_007122045.1 Planctomycetales bacterium
ATCGGCACGGCGAACTTTTACAATCCCACCGCGAGCATGCACATCCTCGACGCCCTGCCGGAGGCCCTGGCTCAACTGGGCGCACAAAGCGTGCCGGAAGTGGTGGGGACGCTGGAAGTACCCTGAGATTCCGGCAACACCATACGAAAGAAGGTTCGCACGCTGAAGCGTGAACGCCAACGAAGGAAGAATACACACAAGATGGTGAACGTCATTCTGCCCGACGGAAGCTCCTTGGAATATGCCCGGCGCATTACCCCGGCCGAGGTGGCCGGCGACATCGGCAAGCGGCTGGCGAAGGCCACGCTGGCGGCCGAAGTGGACGGAAGGCTGGTCGGCTGCGACGAGACCCTGCCGCCCGACGGCGAGGTGCGGCTGAGGCTGATTACCCAAAAAGACCCCGAAGCGCTCGACCTGATCCGCCATTCCTGCGCCCACGTAATGGCCCGGGCGGTGATGCGACTGTTCCCAGGCGTTCAATTGGCGTTCGGGCCGACCATCGAGAACGGCTTCTACTACGACTTCTTGACCGAACAGCCCATTTCCGAGGAGGATTTTCCGCGTATCGAGGCCGAGATGCGCAAGATTGTCCAGGAGGACGAACCCTTCGAGCGGGTGGTGCTCCCGCGGGATGAAGCCGTGGCACTGTGCCGGGAATTGGGCCAGGAACTGAAGGTCGAGCACATCGAGGAAGCGCTCGGCGACGAGGCGACCGTTTCGTTCTACCGGCAGGGCGAGTTCGTGGACCTCTGCCGCGGGCCACACATACCCAGCGCGGGCAAGGTGGGGGTCTTCAAGCTCCTTTCGGTGGCCGGGGCCTATTGGAAGGGCGACGCCGCCCGCCAGCAGCTCCAGCGCCTCTACGGGACGGCCTGGTTCACGCAACAGGAACTCGACGAGTATCTGTGCAAGCTCGAAGAGGCCCGCCGCCGCGACCACCGCGTGCTGGGCCGGCAACTCGAACTGTTCATGATCGATCCGGCGGTGGGCGCCGGGCTGGTCCTGTGGCTGCCCAAGGGCGCCACCGTGCGGCGCGAACTCGAGGCATTCATCTACGGCGAACTGCTGCGGCGAGGCTATCAGCCGGTGTACACGCCGGCCATCGGGCGGGTGGAACTGTACGAGACCTCCGGCCATTACCCGTATTACAAGGAAAGCCAGTTCCCGCCCGTCGACCTCGCCGCCTACTGGGGCGAAGGCGAGAAGTACCTGCTGCGGCCGATGAACTGTCCGCACCATATCCGCATCTACCAGTCGAAGCCCCGCAGCTACCGCGACCTGCCGCTGCGGATTGCCGAATTGGGCCTGGTGCACCGGTACGAGCAGTCGGGCGAATTGACCGGCATGACCCGCGTACGCGGTTTCACCCAGGACGACGCCCACATCTTCTGCACCGAGGACCAGGTGGCCGACGAGTTCCGCGGCTGCCTCGAGATGACCCAGTACGTGCTGAAGACGCTGGGTCTGGAGAACTACCGGGTTCGGCTGGGCTTCGGCGACCGTTCGAGCGACAAGTACGTGGGCTCGCCGGAAACGTGGGAGCGCGCCGAGGCGGCGCTGGCGCGGGTATGCCGCGAGATGCCCGGCCTGCCCGAACCGCACGTCCAGGTGGGCGAGGCGGCCTTCTACGGGCCGAAGGCCGACTTTGTGGTCGACGACTGCATCGGCCGCGAGTGGCAGTTGGGCACGGTGCAGCTCGACTACAACCTGCCCAGCCGGCAGCGGTTCGGCCTGGAGTACATCGGGGCCGACAACCGGCCCCACGAGCCGGTGATGATCCACCGCGCCCCGTTCGGGTCGCTGGAGCGGTTTGTGGGGATGCTCATCGAGCATTTCGCCGGCGCGTTTCCGCTGTGGCTCGCCCCGGAGCAGGTCCGCGTGCTGGTCGTCAGCGAGAAATTCGAGGAGTACGCCCGGCAGGTCGAGCGCCGGCTGGCCGAGACGGGCCTGCGCGTCGGCGCCGATTATCGGCCGGAAAAGGTCGGGGCCAAGATCCGCGACGCCCAAATCGAACGGATTCCGTACATGTTCATCATCGGGGGGCGGGAGCAGGAGACCGGGGCGGTGGCGGTGCGCGACCGGCTGGAGGGCGATTTGGGCGCCATGCCGGTCGAGGCGGCCCTGGCGAAGCTGCGGGAGGAGATTGAGGCGAAAGTGGTACGGCAGGTTGCCGGGTAGGGGCGGCCCTTCCGTTTCTGGGTGCGCACCGTGCCCCGTTGGAGTCCCGTCTTTAGCCGGCAAGCAAAACCGCCTGAAGGCGGGGATTCCACCCAGGCGGCCGTATCGTGCCCCGCGGCCGGCCGGGGGGATGGAACGCTTGAAGCATTTTTTCCGGGGGAACCGGTTGACGGCCCCCCCGAGGCGCGGCATACTCTTAAAGGGCGGTGTGTGCGCCTTGCGGCGCGCCGCCCCGGCGGGGCTTCGATCGGGACCGGTGCCAAGGCCGATCCCGGCGGAGGTGAATCACAGGACCAATACCAGGAGGTTGAATGCGGAAAACGCCGACCTTGGACACGAAATCGCAACGGGTCAACGAGCAAATCCGGGTGGCCACGGTCCGCGTCATCGGGGCCGACGGCACGCAATTGGGTATCCTTTCCACCGACGACGCCATGAAGGAGGCTCGCAAGGCGGGGCTCGACCTGGTGGAGGTGGCGCCGCAAGGAACCCCGCCCGTCTGCCGGATCATGGACTATGGCAAGTACAAGTACCAGCAGAAGAAACGGCACCACAAGGGCCAGTCGCACCAGACGAAGATCAAGGAGATCCGCGTCCGGCCCAAGACCGGCAATCACGATATTACCACCAAGGTGAACCACGCTCGCGAGTTCATCGCGCACAAGAACAAGGTCATCGTGACCGTCATTTTTCGCGGCCGCGAGATGGCGCACCAGGAGGAAGGGCGGCGCGTTCTCAACGACGTGCTGGCCCAACTCGAAGACATCGCCAAGGTCGAATCGCCCCCGAGGCAGCACGGCCGGCGCATGACGTGCACCCTGGCGCCGAAGTAGCGGGCCGAGCGCGCCCGGGCCGGCTAGCCCGCATTATGCGTGTAGGGTGGGGCGAGGTCGCGCAAATCCTTGGTGGGACTGTGCAAGCCACGCTTAGCCCGTTTGTACGTCGTGCGCTGGAACCACGCCCGGCCAAGCGACCGAAGTCCCACCAGGGTCTTGGCTTGCTTGGCACCACCCTGCATCGTCATGAATAATTTGGGCTAGGGGGCCGCCGCCTCCCCGGCCGGCGGCGCCGCCGCGCCGCAACGCTCCTCGGTCTCCCCTTCCGCCTCCGCCCGTAGCGCCCGCGTCTGCCGGTCCCACCGCACGGTGCGAACCGGCAGCCGGTGCTCGCCGTGGCAGTCGGTGCAAACGAGCGACTGCGGGTCGGTCTTCTCGGGGCAGCGCTCGAGCCAGCGGGCGATCACGTCGCGCGGCGCCGCGCGGTGGGTCCAGTGGCACTCGGCGCAGGCCGGGGCGATTTGTTCGGGCAGGTACATGACGTCGGGGGCGGTGACGTGCTCCTGGTCATTGCGGTGCGCCTCGGAGGGGCCGTGGCACCTGACACACCCGACGTTCATCTCCCGGTGCATCGCGGCAAACGGCTCCTCGGCATAGTTGGCGTGGCACGCAAGGCACGCCGAATTGTCGGCGCCCCGCGGCCGCACCGGCCCCCAGGGATCGCGCGGCATTGGGAGTTCCCGCCGCCGCCACGGGGTCGGCTCGGCCGGCGCGTTGCTCGCTGCCGGCGAACTCCCCGGCCGCTGCTCCGGCTCGCCCGATGGTACGCCGGCGCCGGCCGTCGGGCGGCTGCAGAGCCACACGGCCCCCAGCAACAGGCCTGCCGCCGCCGAGACGATCGCAATGCGGTGCTTCATGGTGACGCCCTGGGGCCGAACCGTCGGAGCGCTTCTCGGAAACCCCGCGCGAGTCCCGGAGAGACTCGCCTACGCCGCGGCCGGTACATTACGCTCTACTGATCTTGGGGGTCCGCGGAGGGGGCTGGATTCTCATGGGGCGGAACGGACCAGTCGGGCCGGACCTGGAGCGGCTGCCCGTCCTCGGGAACGATCAATTCGCGGGTCTCGCGGTCCCACCAGACGCTCCGATGCCGCAGGCGGTGGTCGCCATGACAGTCGGTGCATACCACTTCTTCCGGGTTGGTTTTCGCGGGTACGCGCTGGAGGTAGCGGGCCACCACGTCGATGGCCGAGGCGTCGTGCCCCTCGTGGCACGTGCCGCACTGCGCGTCGATCTCGTCCAGCGCGAACATGATGTCCGGCGGGATCTCATGCGCCTCGTCGTCGCAGTGGTCCAGCGACGGGCCGTGGCACTTCGCGCACCCGATTCCCGCCCGGGCGTGCACCAGGGTCAACTCCTCGGTCTCGTAGTTCGCGTGGCACACGTAGCAGGCGAAGTTGTCGGCCTTCAGGGCCTCTTTTTCTTCCGGGGCTTCGGGCAGCTTCTCGTCGAGGAAGCCTTCCAGGGAGAGCGGCGGCACGCTTCGGGTTGCCGTTTCGGCTACCTGCTGCTGCGCCTCAGGCGTCTCCTCCGCTGCCGTCTTCCTGGCCGTCACGTCCGTGCCGGCAAGTGTGAGCGTTGTGCCACGGGGTTTCTCACCGCGCTGCGGCGATGGCGGCGCGGAACGCTCCCGCGCCCGATCGGCGGCCAACCACGTCGCTCCCAACAAGCTGAGTACGACCACGGCGCACGGGAGCGCCAGCCAGACACCATATTTCATCGCAACCTCAT
>SKJM01000365.1 GCA_007122045.1 Planctomycetales bacterium
GATCGGGGCGATTCACCTGGCCGATGTTCAGCAATTCCTCGGTGGTCACGACCGTCTCTTCGGCCAACCGGAACAACTCGCGGCGGATCGCCACCAACTGGTCCAGGGCCAAAACCCGCCAGTAGTGCATCCGCACGCTATTGAGCACCCGATATTGCTGAGCCACGGCATGCCAGTTCCTGTGGGTCGCCTCGCGGCGGTAGATGTCGCGACGATAGCGGAGTTTGCTGCCGGTGACGATCTGTTGATCGATAAAGGCGCCCTGCTCGCCGGCCGTTCCATGGGCGCCGATCTCTGCGCCATAGTAGCCCACGGTCGGATTGGGATAGAGCCCTGCCTGCAGCGCCCGCCCCTGCGCGGCCGCCACCCGTGCGGCGGCTTGCCGCAGCGTGGGATGGTGCCGCAGCGCCAAGTGCTCCAAATCGGCCAGGGCCAGCCCGCCGGCCGGCGCCGTTTGCTCCGGCGGCCTCGGCGCATTCCGTTGTGGCTCCGCCGCTTGGACCGCAACGGGAACCAGCCAGCAGCACACCACCGCTGCCCGTGCGTACCGTCGGGCTGCACCGACTTCTCGCCTCATGCGTCTACCTCCTGTCCGACCGCTGTAGCCCGGGCGTCCCGGCCGCCTCCTGCGACCGGCGATGCCGCCGCTTTGCGGGTATCGGAGGCCGGACGTGGGGGGCATGAAACAAGCCGTTCCAACCGGCACAGTTCGCCGGACCGCGCCAATCGTGAGCAACCGCACGTCCAACTGCCATCGTCGTCCGTGGCGTCACCAAGGCGCGCAATGCGTCAGTTTGTCGGGCCCTTCCGCTCCCAGGTGCCGACGGCTTTGCCGGGGGACGGCACAACGGCGTGTGTCTACTACCTTGGCGCGGCCTGCAGCTGGAAGCGGAAGAGGCGTTTGTCGCAGCCGGGTAATGAGTGCTCACGGAGCGACCTCCATCGGCCAGTGCGAAGCAGCGGCGCAGGAATTGCGGCACCCTCCTACAGTTGTCCCCTTGAACGGTTCCCCAAGACCTTCTGGCATCCCCCTGCGCAGCGTGCGCCCTGTTGCGAGTTTGCAACGAGGCTTCTCAGTTCTTGGACAACCGGATGGACTTGGAAGAACATGAACAGCAGAGGCGGCATAAACACGACCGTCTTTGCCTTGCCGGCGCCCGACCGACACCCTACCCAAACCGGACGGTGATGCAATAAGGCACTTCCTTCCACTGACGTAATCGTCGAGAGCGGAAACGTTTGAGACGTCACGAAATTCGACACCACCAAGAACTCGCCGCGAAGGACGACCTTCTTGAGGGAAGCGAAGTGAATGAATCCGCCAAGGAACAAAGCGCCTCCGAGAAGAGCGGCAGGCAACGCCACAAGATTGTCAGAGAGTTGAACGCAGGTGAATGCGCACCACAAAACAACACCTGCGCATAGCGGCGAAACAAGAAACTTATATAGGAAGGTCAGTGGTGATGAAAGTGTCCGATTCATCCGTACCTCCTGCTCAAGTCACCGTTCAGATTCGGCGCGTTTGCCGGCCGGAACCTGCGGCGGTTGGTTCGACGGCCTTCATTCCCGGCGTTTCTTCAGGTACTCGGCGAAGGCGGCTCCCGGCGGGCAAGGATCACAGCCGAGGCAACCGTGCATCTCGTCTTTCGCCACCTTGTGCGGGCACGTGACGTCGCTCACGTCCTCGGCCGCGTCAATCTCAAGTTGTGTCAGGAATCCTTGGAAGCAGTCGCACGTGCGGCATTCCACGCGTGGGAATTCGGCCACGGTGCCCCCCACCATCCGTTCGACGTCTTTGCGTGTCAGGCCGTCATTCATCAACCTACTTCCCCGCACGTTCGGCATCATGTAACACCTGCTCATGCGTAACGCTCCTGCCGAGGCTTGAATGATCATACACAAGTTCATACGACCCGGTCGAGTAGGTCACGGTCCGAGCTTCATCGCAGATCGTGATCTCCCATCTGTCTCCGAACGGCACCTGCCTGACAAGCCCGCGTTGTACACCGTGTCGTCCTGTCGGGATGGACCAACCCCTTCCGTCCTGTTCATGGAGCGGCCGTTCTTGGATGGTGAGGACGAGTGCATCACCCTCACGGCGTGCATCGACCGATTCTATCCAACTCGACGTTGCCGTGGGATGAAACCCAAGTGACGAAATGCGTACATTGGGTGCTGCATCGGCCATTGCATGAAACACCAGGAACGCCGCAGCGCCACCGATGGCACAGAACCCTAGCAAAGCGAATGCTATAATCGCCACGTATTTCGCGCGGTTAGCCACTCCGATCCTCCGGTCTCTGGCGAGGTATGGCGTTGCGAAGCGTTTATTTTGCCCCGGTGCAGGGGAGGGGCGTGGTCTGGATCCGTTCAGTATAACGCATCCGGTGGTGCGCGTTCAGCAAGGCGACGTGCGATTTCGGCATTGATCTTCCGACGCAAGAACCAACGACGAAGGCATCCCGACGCGTTCCACGCATTGGCGAATTCCGCTTCAACCTCCTGGCGGACCGCCGCCCCCATAGCATTCCATGCGCGGTCGCACCCATCAGCGACGAAGTCCGAGCATTGGGGATGTGGTTTCATCGATCTATGTCCTGCAGAGCGTTCATGCCTTACTCGGTTTTGTCCCGTGGCCTACGCCGATTGCACGCCACTACATATTGTACCCTAGCCGCCCGGCACGTCCTACATGTCGTGCCGAGATGACCGTGCGCAATAGGTGCAGTCCATGCGGGGGGTAAAGGGGGCGGATAAGACTCGACCCATGGCACCGGGGGCCTGTCCCGCGTGCGCGCCAACTCCCCGGTGGCCTACTTCCCGGAGCGGGTACTGCGTGCCCCATTCGGGCTATCGCTCTGCTTTGGGACCTCCTTACCGTCGGGAGTCTCAATTCCGACTTATATGGATGCGGACGTCGAACCGCGGTTCGGCCGTTCCCCCTGTTTCATTCTCGTCGATCCGGAGGAAGGAACGTTCGAGGCATTGGAGAACCCGGACACGAGGCGCGGCGGTGCAAATGTGCAGGCGACGGAGTTGATCGCCGCGAAGGGAGCCAAGGTGCTGTTGACCGGCCAGTGCGGGCCCAAGGCCTCAGACGCGCTCGCCGCCGCGGGCATTGAAGTGGTCACCGGATGTTCCGGCACCGTCCGCGACGTGGTCGAACAATTCCAAGCAGGCCAGTTGCAGCCGGACGACGAAAGCCAGACACCGCCTGAATCGGCCTCCGATGGATAGACTGGCCGCGTGCCGTTTTGGCGCTTCTGTAGCATGGGCATCTCGCCCGTGAAATGCGGGCACGGGCGTCCCGCTCGTGTCGCCTGAAGGCGGGACTGCGGCGATTGGCTGTCCCTATTGTGGGAGGGGCCCCATCTGGTAGAATGCGGCGAATCAGGAATCTGCGCTCTCTGCCGGTGCAAGGAATCACCCATGCCGAAACGAAAAACACAACGAAAGCGGTCCACATCCGACGCAAATCGCTCCGCCCTGATGGAACGCTGGGTGTCGCTTACGTGGGACGACATGGATCGTTGGGCCGGAGCACGCAGTGTGGCACGAGGCCGTGCGTACGAGCGACAGGGACGCGTCAAGGATCTGGGTGTGACCGAAGACGGCCGGCTCCTGGCCACCGTTCTGGGCGGTCAGAAGTACACCGTATCTGCCTGGCGGGTATCGGGCGCGAAGAAGCAGGGCAACCTCGAATCGAAATGCACCTGCCCGGTCGGGTACAGCGGCTGCAAGCATGCTGTGGCGGTCGTGGCGGCGTACCTCCAAGCGGCGGCCGACGAAGACGCGGTGGCGACCGCCGATCCGGATGACCCGCGGTGGATCGGGCTCAACGATGACGAAGACGACGCGCTGGACGAATGGGAGATCGACGAATACGACGAGGACGAATACGACGAGGACGACGAGGACGATGAGCCGCAGGGGAGATCGGAATCGGAGCGGAGAGCCCCAGGCGAAGGTCACTCGCACAGGCGTACTCGGGCGGAATGGGACGACGCGATCCGGCAGCACATCAACAACAAGGGGCATGACGAACTGCTGGAACTCGTCTGCTCGCTCGTCGATCGGTTTTCCGAGTTGCGCGAGGAGTTCATTGAACGCATCTCGTTGGGCGAAGGAGACGTCGCTCGCCTGGTGGACCAAGCGCGGCGCGAGATGCAGGAGTTGACCTCGGAACCTGCGTGGGAAAACTCGTGGACGGACGAGGGATACACGCCGGACTACACGCGGTTGAAGCACCGCATGGAGCGCCTGTTGGAGTTGGATGCTGACGCAGTCGTGAAACTGGGGCGAGAATTCATCCGGCACGCCATGCGCCAACTGGATGAGTCGCACGATGAGGGCGAGGCCGCGATGGCCGCGGCCGAGTGTATGCCGGTTGTCTTCGACGCCGTGAAGCAATCGTCGCTCTCGGGAGTGGAGAAGCTCCTTTTTGCCATCGATGCCTGCATGGACGATTCCCACGATATGGTCGATGAAGCCGCCGGCGCGTTCGTGGGCGCCGAATGGCCGAAATCCGACTGGTCGGCGGTTGCCGACACGCTGCGTGAGCGACTCAAGAAGACGCCCAAGAGGACCGATGACGAGTATTCCAGCACCTACGAGCGCCGGAAGCTCAGCGGCTGGCTGTTGTCGGCACTCGAAAAGGCCGGGCGGAACGACGAGCTTCTGGCCGTCTACGAGACCGAAGCGAGGGAAACGGCCAGTTATGAACGGCTGGTCAAGTACCTGATTA
>SKJM01000778.1 GCA_007122045.1 Planctomycetales bacterium
CGGAACAGTTCGAGGGCGCGCTGCGAATCGTGGGACCGGAGCGCGGCCTCGCCCTCCTCGACCCATTGCGCCGCCCGGCCACTGCGCGGAACCGGCTCGAACTCCTCGAACGGCGACGCCTGCTCGGGAGCCATGTCCGACTCGTAGGGCGGCGCGGGAGGGCGGGGACCTTGGGCGGCCGCCGGCATGTTCCGGGTAACGTCTTGCGTGGGATCGAAATAGGCGCGGTCGGCTCGCCGGCCGTCCGGAGGATCCCCGGTGGCCGGAAGCACCATGTCGGCGCTCGCCGCGACTACCGAACCCCCTTGCCGCCTCGCCTCATAGACGTCGCGCAGCACCAGACCCGGCCGATCCTCGTTCGGCGCGAAGGCTTGTTCGGGAACGCCCAACCGTTGCGCTTCGTGCGCCAAGTGCGCCGCACGGTCCAGGTCGCCGGCGCGCAGCGCGCCGCGCGCATCCCGGGTCATCAACCCGACTTGCTCTCGGGCCCCGGGATTCCGGTTGGGTACGGCATCCGTATTGTGGGCGCCGGCCGCCGGGGAGGCGCGCCGGGTGCCGCGACGGAAGTCGGCAATGCGCCGCAGGAGGTCGTCGGGTTTCACTTCCATGGGCGCATAAGGAACGTTCTGTTCTCCCGCCCGAAATGCAAGCCGTTCGGCCTCGTCCAGTTCGCCGTGCTCCATCAGGGCCTCGGCCTGTTCCATGAGCACGCGGGCGTACTGGCGCCGGTACCCCTCCGAACGCTGCTGGTCGGCCGGCTGCTCCGAAAGGTGCCGCACCTTGTCAATCAGTGCGCGCACGCGAGCCGGCGAGTCCTCATTCGGCCGATAGGCAACGCCAAGCTGGCTGGCCTGATCGGCCAACTGCCAGGCACGGCGCACGTCGCCCACAGCCAGGGCAAGCCTCGCCTCCACGATGAAACGGTCGCTGCGGGCGCGCGACGGCGGATCCGTTTGCCCGGCTCGTGCCTCCCGCCGACCGTCCAAGGCGCCCGGCAGACGCACCTGATCGTCATGGGGCGGCGCCATGGCAGGCAACCCGTCGGCCGAAGCCGATTCAACTCGCGGTGGCGGTTTCGGGAGGGAGCGGACAGGCGAGTCCGGCGCGTGTTCCGGAGGCGCCACCTGCGCGGTGGCCCCCTCGCCGGCCGGCGGCGGGGCAACGGAGCCGCCGCGGGCGCGAATCTCGGCCGCCAGCTTGGCGGGCGAATCTTCCCCGGGCGAAAACGCCGCGCCCAGTTGCGCCGCCTGGTGGTACCAGTGCGTGGCGGCGGGCAGGTTATTCCGCGCCAACTCGGCGCGGCCTCGTTGCACATAAGAAAGCGCCAAACCTTTCGGGTCGTTCAGGCTTTCCGGCACCTCGCCCGGGCTGCGGCCCGCGAACGGGTCGGCCGGTGCCGAGGGTTCCCTGCCGGTCAGCAGCGAGATGGGCGAGAATCGCTGGCTGGGCAAAGTCGGATGGGCGGCCGTCTCCTTCTTCCGTTCCAGGTCGCGCCGGAGCCGCGCCGGCGTGTCGGCCATCAGATTCATCGGATTCGGCTTCACGCCCAACGCCTCGGCCTGCACCAGAAGCCGTTCGGCCGCCTCCAGATCGTTCTCCGCCATCGCCTGACGTGCCCGTTGCAGCAACTGGCTGCAATGTTCCGCGGCGCGGGCAGGTCTCGACCCCGCCACCCCCACGGGCAGCGGCCCGTGGGCCAGGGGTTCTTCAGCCGTACTGCGACTTCCCCACAGGCCTATGGCCAGCACAAGTCCACCAGTCAGAATGCTTGTAATGGTTTTCGACACGATCCCTCGACTCCTTATTGATGGGGTTCCGTGCGTATTCACGGACAGGACCTGGCTGCGGGACATTCTTTGTCTCCGAGCCTATTCCACTATTCTTGAAACGTTTCCGAGCGAACAAACCCTCCGCAGACCGCCCTGGCGTCGATCCGCGAAACCCTTCCCAAGGCAGGGTTCCCGGCAAAAGGACAAGGACTCTGGTAGAAGAGAGCGGGTTAAATATCGGCGATGGGTCCCGCCGTCAAGGCCACTTTGGGGAATTTCGCCCGGCGCCGCCGAAAAGAAGAAGCGCAACACAAGAAATAGCGCACGCCCCCTGCATCCCGCCGTGCAGGGGGCGCGCGCGACTGATCGGGCGGAGGCCTTCAGACCGCCTGGCCCGCCGGGAACCTACTCATACCATTCGGGATTGTTCGGGTAGAACCACCCCGTGGTTTCGTCGTATTGCCAGCCTGCTCCCCCGGCAACGACTCCGTCCGGGGCCGTACCCGCCGTGGCAACCCCGACCACTTCGCGGCTCTGGTTGAAGGGGTTTACGGGAATCTCCCCCTGGATGTAGGGGCCGTAGGGCGTATCGCCGTCGAACCCGCCTTGCACATTGGTCGCCTCGGTCATCTGCCGGGCGAACTCGGCCAGCGTGGGGGGCTGTCCCAGGTGATGGACCTTGTACAGTTCAATCTGGGACCGGATGGTGTGCAGGTTGAACTCCAACGTGCTGCGTTTCGCGTCCTCGGTCGACGACGAGAACTGCGGGATGATGGTCGCCGCCAAGACGGCCATGATAATCACCACGATCAGCACTTCGATCAGGGTAAAAGCGTTGCGGTTGTGTGCCATGACAATTCCTTCCTCTAACATAGGCTGACTTGGAAACGGGAAACCCACCAAGGGGGCGGGCGATGCTGCCAACGGACAGGCACCCCTCTGCAGGCCGGCCGGCGGCCCGCCCCCCCTGCCTAGCGCGACAAGAAGCACGGGCGAAGGGTGCGACCACACACCTCTCTCCACTTTCTTAGGTTGCGAAAAGTGCGCAGTCAAAGAAAAATATTCCGAATGAATCGCGGCTTTTCTGGCAGGCAGGTGCCGCCCCCGATTCTTGAGCTACAGTTGATTATGTCCATTCTCCCTGTCTGTCGTACGATGCGTACACGATGTTCGTAGTGCATCCGAATCGGGGCACGCCTTCAACCCAATATGCATATACGGCGTATCCTAACTAGGCATTGCAAGTCAAGCAGATGACGCAACTTGACGATATCGACAATACTCTGGTGAGGATGGCAGGGGTTGTAATGCCTGGGTTTCCGTCCCGGGATCGGCAGTGCCAGCCATGTAGGCAGACCAGTTAATGTACGTAGAGTCCGTCAACCGAAGAATCAAAAGGCGAACGTCGCCATTGTGACCAGACCCTTACTCTCCAAGTGGTGCTCGAAGGAGGCATACAATGAGAAGACTGTATGTAGTGTCGCTCGTTGCAGTGGCACTGCTGGCAGTTTCCGCCAGCACGGCAGATGCCTGCCACATCCGGGCGGCACGTTTCCGCTTCTTCCAGCGGAAATGCTGCGCGGTTGACCACGTAAGCTGCAAGATGCAGTGCCACACGGTCATGAAGACCGTTCAAGACATTGTGTACGAACTGCAACCGTACACCGCCTATCGGACGGTCCGCCAGCGGATTTCCGTCCCGCGGACCGTCACCTGCACCAAGCACGTGCCGGAAACCCGGTACCGAGAGCAGGCCTTCACGGTCATGAGGCCCGTGTGGGAAACCCGTGTGCGAACGGTCAACTACACGGTTCACAAGCCGGTCTGGGAAACCCGGACCAAGGAAATCCCCTACACGGTCATGAAGCCCGTCTGGGAAACCCACACGAAGGAGGTCCCCTACACGGTGATGAAACCCGTGTGGGAAACCCACACGAAGGAAATTCCCTACACGGTGATGAAACCCGTGTGGGAAACCCGCACCAAGAACATTCCGTACACGGTCATGAAACCCGTGTACGAAACGCGGACCAAGGAAATCCCCTACACCGTCATGAAGCCGGTGTACGAAACCCGCCAAAGGATCTGCCGCTACACGGTTACCAAGCCGGTGTGGGAGACGCGGCAGAAGGAGGTCCCGTACACGGTGATGAAGCCGGTGTACGAGACGCGCGAGCGCGTCCGGCGCTACACCGTGCATAGGCCGGTATGGGAAACCCGCACGAAGGAGATCCCGTACACGGTCATGAAGCCCGTGTACGAAACC
Organism: Planctomycetales bacterium; assembly: GCA_007122045.1. Taxonomy (GTDB): domain Bacteria; phylum Planctomycetota; class Planctomycetia; order Pirellulales; family Thermoguttaceae; genus PWXP01. The sequence goes on from SKJM01000778.1 coordinate 4,036, forward strand.
CGCACGAAGGAGATTCCCTACACGGTCCACAAACCGGTGTACGAGACCCGCACCAAGGAAGTCCCCTACACGGTCATGAAGCCCGTGCATGAAACCCGCGAGCGCGTCCAGCGCTACACCGTGCACAAGCCGGTCTGGGAAACCCGCACCAAGGAAGTCCCCTACACGGTCATGAAGCCCGTGTACGAAACCCGCGAGCGGCAGGTCCATTACACCGTCCGCAAGCCGGTGAAGTGCACGAGGACGGTCCAGGTATGCGCCGGGCGGTGGGAAACCCAGGTCGATCCGTGCGCCCCTGCGGCCGACGCGTGCAGCCCGTGCGCACCGGTCCGGCAGCGGCGCGTTTGGGTTCCGGAAATGGTCGAGAAGCAAATCGAGTGCACCAGGTGGGTCACCGAAACCCGCGTGAAGACGGTGCCCTACACCGTCTGCCGCATGGTGCCCGAGCAGCGCGTGCGAACAGTTACCTACAAGGTCTGCCGCATGGTGCCGGAAGTCGTCGAAAAACGCATTCCGTACACTGTGTGCCGCATGGTGCCCGAGCAACGCGTGCGAACCGTCACCTACAAAGTGCGCCGGCTGGTAACCGAGCAGCGCGAGCGGACCTGCACCTACAAGGTGCGCCGCATGGTGCCCGAGCA
>SKJM01000006.1 GCA_007122045.1 Planctomycetales bacterium
ATCATGTGCTTCATGTCCCAGCCGGAATCCATGAACTCCACCGCCAGCCAGTCGAGCAGTTCCCGGTGTTCGGGGTACTCGCCCTGCATGCCCAGGTCGTCGAGCACCCTCGACAGGCCGGTGCCGAACAGTTGCTGCCACTGCCGGTTGACGAACGCCCGGGCCGTGAGCGGATTGTCGCGCGATACGAGCCAGTTGGCCAGGTCGAGGCGGGTGAGTCGCCGCTCGTCGTCGTCGCGCTCGACCGGCGGCAGGAAATGGGGAACGTCGGGCTCGACCACCTCGCCGGAATCGTCCATCCAGTTCCCGCGCGGCAGCACCCGGGTAACGCGCGGCGTGGTGGCGATGGTGGCCAGCACCTTCTCGCCCGACTCGGTTTCCATGTACGGCGGGAAATCGCGGCCCGAGCCGTCGTACACGCCGCGCTCCTCGATGTCGGCGAAAAACGCGGCGAAGCTGTAGAAGTCTTCGATGGTGGTCGGGTCGTACTTGTGCGTGTGGCACTCGGCGCACGCCATGGTGGAGGCCAGCCAAGCCGACGCCGTCGTGCGCACCCGGTCGGCCGCGTACACCGCCAGAAACTCCTTCGCCTGCGCCCCGCCCTCGGCCGTCATCCGGTTCAACCGGTTGTAGGCGGCGGCCACCCGCTGCCGCACCGTGGCGTCGGGCAGCAGGTCGCCGGCAAGCTGCTCGCGCGTGAACTGATCGAACGGCATGTTCTCGTTCATCGCGTCGATCACGTAATCGCGGTAGGGCGAGGCCGGAACCGGCTGGTCGCCGTGGAAGCCGACCGTGTCGGCGTAGCGCACCAGATCGAGCCAGTGGATCGCCATGCGTTCGCCGTAGTGCACCGACTCGAGCAGCCGGTCCACCTCGCGCTCGAAGGCGTCGGCCGATTCGTCGGCGAGGAACCGGTCCAGGTCGTCCGGCGTCGGAGGCAGCCCGATCAAATCGAAATACACCCGCCGCAACAGCACGTGCGGCGCCGCCTCCGCCGCGGGCGCTACGCCCTCCGCCTTCAGGCGCGCCAGGATGAAGCGGTCGATCGGATTGCGCACCCACTGCGCGTCGCGCACCTCGGGCTCCGGCGGCCGCTCCGGGCCGACGTACGCCCAGTGCGGCTCGTATCCGGCCCCCTGCCGGATCCACTCGGAAATCAGCGCCCGTTGCTCCGAATCCACGGTCTTCCCCGTGGCCGGCGGCGGCATGACCAGGCCCGGCTGGGGCGAGCCGATGCGCCGAACCATTTCGCTGGCGTCCGGGTCACCGGGGACAATCGCGGGTCGGCCGCGATCCTTGTCCACCGCCGCTTCGAACAGGTCGAGCCGCAGCCCGGCCTCACGCGTATCGGGATCGGGCCCGTGGCAGGCGAAGCAGTTGTCGGAAAGGATGGGCCGAATATCGCGGGAGAACGAGACGGGCGCGGCCTTCGGCGCCGCCACGAGGGTTGCCTTCGGCGCCCCCGCCTGCGGCTCCTGGTGCTGTTCCCGCTGCGGCTCTTCCCGATCTTCCCCCGGCTGCTCCTGTTCGGCCGCCTGGACGGTAGGGCCGGCTTCGGGCGGATCGCCCCGGAAAGCGTCCGGTGCGCCGGTACACGACGCCAGCAGCAAGAGGCCGGCGCCGAATAAACGCATACATCGCATGAAAAAGCCCGCCGGGTGCTCTGGCACCGGTGAAGGGTTCGGGATGGGGTAGCCGTTCACGGTGCCTGTCCCCTCACCGGCCGTAGGGGACAGTCCCATTTTCGCGTCGAAATGGTGTTATCCAGGAGGAATGCCTGCTCCGCCGCGAGAATTGGGACAGTCCCCCGTGAAGGTTCGGGATGGGAAAATGCTCTTCCCTTGGAATTCAAGGATATTCAGGAGCAGTCGGCAGGTCAAGGGGGCGGAGGCAGGAAAAGGACGGACGGGCGCGCCCGTCCTTTCCTGCCTCCACCCCCACATCCCACCCGACGGCGGGCCCCCCCACTCGCTGCCCGGGCTCACAGCCGAACGGCGAGCCATGCCGCCCAGGGGCCTTCGCCCGGCGGCTTGAGTCGGATGCGGCCTTGCGCGTCGGCGTGAACCTGCTGGGGCGGCCGCCAGGTGCTCTGCAGGATGTCGAGCCAGCGGAGTTCCAGGCGGCCCCGGGCGGCCGAGGCGTCGAGCACGACCTCGCCCCCGGCCGGGAAGTACACCGCGTATTCTTTGCCCGGCTGGGCGAGACAGTAGGCCTCGTTCGACACTCGCTCGGCAAGCAGCTCGTTGCGCGGCTCGCATGTAAACGCGTCGATCCGGCCGGTGAGCATTCGCATGCTGCGGATGTGCGCCTGGGCCAGTTCGCTCAGCCCGATGGCGAAGTAGTGGTGCGACGGCCCCGGCCGATGGAAACGCGACGACGCACAGCCGCCGAACACGTTGCGCCAGAATCGCTGCGTTCCCTCCTCGACGCTGGTCGTCCACCGGCCGATTTCCCCGCCGTAAATCTTCACGTTGTCGATCTGCTCGGCCAGCCCGCTCTCGGCGGCCGTGTAATTGACGTTCAGGGCCGGATTGAACGGGCAGCTTTCCCACCCGACGTTGTTCGGCCCATAGCCCAGCGGCGCCTCGGTCTTGAAGTAGTCCCAGGGGTCCCAGACCTCGATTTGCACGATGATGTCGCGTTCGCGGCACAGCCGCAGCAGCGTTTCCAGCCGGTTCCAGTACTCGTCGTTCCACTGGTTCAGGTCGTACAGCCCGCTGTCCAGCTTCCGGAACGCCCAGGGGTTCCCGGGATTGCGGCTGCTCATGGTGTTGCGGATGTAGTTGCCGCCGCAGGCCGCCAGGCTGTCGAGGTGTTCGGCCAGTCCCTCGGGATGGTTGAACAGGTTGTCCTCGCGCGAACCGCCGAGCAGCAGCACCGGTTCGCCCTGGTACTGCCAGTACCGCGGGTTCTTCTCGTAGGGCCGGATGCGCTGGTCGGCGTCGGCCGCGCGAATGGATTGGCCCAGCAGCACAACCGCGCCCGCGATGGCGAGGCAAAGGCCGCGGCGGGAAGTTGCACGCAATGGGTCGGGTGTCATGTTGCTCTCCGTGTATGGGGTACCGGTTTCAGTATACATCCGATTCGTAGCGAGCAGCGGAAAAGGGGATTGCAAGAGGGTGAAAGTTCCCCGAAGGGATACCAACGGGTCATTGGGCTGGGTGACCCAAACGCTCAAGCTTGGTGCTCGCCACCTCTTCCAGCAGGAATGCGCGGCGGCCTCTCGGGCCAGACGGTGCCGGGCCCCCTGCATGGCGTCGTGCACCGATATACCCTCACTGGGCGGAATCTGGTATAATTGAGCAAGTCGCGGCTGGTTGACCAGTCAACCGCACGCGAACGGGAAAGCACCTCCTGGAATGGACCATGATTCCGAACCTCAACGCCGAAGGCTACCTGCCCCCAGGCCTTCACCGAGCTACTGTGGACGAGATTGGCGCACGGTTTGGGCGGGAGTCAGAATTGCGGCGAGTGCAGATGGAATCGCTGCGCTGGCTGGTTGAACTGGCGCGTCGGGCGGGCGTCCGACGGATCGTCGTCAACGGCAGCTTCGTTACCGACAAGCTGGAACCGAATGACGTCGATTGTGTCCTGCTGGTTGAAAAAGGGTTCCCACGCGATGAAACGGCGGAAGCAGAATTGCTCGGCGGCCTGCCTTTCATCAATATGGAAGTGGTGGATCAGGAAGGTTTTGAGCAGTTTACGGAGAAGACTTTTGCCACCGATCGTAATTTGGTCCCCAAGGGGATGATTGAGGTAATGCCATGAGCATTGAAAACCAACGGCAATGGGAGAACACGCGGGTTAAGTTGCAGGAACTCGAGCAGCTTTATCAGAGCAAGCAGCAAGAGCCAATGGATCAGCACATTCGCGAGTTGACATTGCGTTCGCTCAAGAAACGAATCAACCAGTTCAAGGAAGAGATCGCGCGATACGAAGCGAGGGCCAACTCTCCGGCCAGTAGTGGCACGTAGGCAATTCACGCAAGGGGGCCGTCACGGATCTGTAATTCGTGATGGCCCCTTTTCCTCTCCTACCGTACCCCAGTCCCGTGGGTCGGTCATCTCGCGAGGCAACGAGAAGGAAACAAAGGGGACAGGCGCATATATTGGGTGAACTGCGCATTCTGGCGAGTCATGGCGATTCTCTGCGAGGGCGGCCGCGAACGCGCAGTGTCGATTCAAGCCCCAGTTGCTTCGCGGTCTGCTCGGTCCAAAACGCACTGCCGTACGGGCTGCCACGACGAACTGATCGGCGGATAGCCTGAAGCTCTGCCTCCGTTTGTGGAGCGTTGACGTGCTTCGTCCAGTCGGACGGCTCTGGCAAGGGCCAAGCGCCCAGCAACGGCCCGCCTGTCTTGCGTGTGCGTTGATGCAGGCTTGCCCATGGCCAGTCTTCTGCTCGCTCGACGAGCCCGGCACGCAACGCATTCCGCTCCACGTACCGCACCACGGCATAGAAGTGCTCGTCGCTTTCGACCGGAAACGACTTGAAGCGGCCCTGGTACCAATGCCCGTAGCCCACGCGGCACTTGGCTCGTTGCCACCGCTGCGTGTGCATGTTGGTCATTCGCTGCATGAACCGGGAAAGGTCGCCGTCGTGTTCGGGCCAAGCTACAAAATGCCAATGGTTGGGTAGCCAGCAGTAGGCACAGATACGCATGGGCGCAACGCGCAACGTCTCTTCCAACACGCGACGGAAGGCGTCGTAGTCCTTGTCCGCGCG
>SKJM01000791.1 GCA_007122045.1 Planctomycetales bacterium
ATCTGCGTGCGATGCAACGTGCCGGGAAACTCGGGCACGTCGGCCAGGGCCCTGCGGGCGATTCCGCAAGGGCACTCGTTTCCCGGCAGTGCGTCGAAATCGACCACTCGGTATCGCTTCGGTTCAGATGGCATGACCCTAAAACCCGATGCCGATCGAGATGCCCGAACCCCGGTAATAGAACCCGCTGCGCGGCGGGTAGTAGTACGGGCGAGGGTAGACCGGCGCGGGAACGAACACGGGCGGACCGTAATAGTGCCGGACCACCGGCGGCGGATACACTGGTACGGGCACATAACGCGGCGGGGGCGCATAGCGGTAGCTCCGGGGCGGACCGCCGCGATAGTGCCAAGGCGGATGGGCGTGCGCTTGAGCGGCCCCGAAGGCCAACACGGCAACCACCGCCAACGCAAGTACGATACGTCTCATAGCATTTCTCCTGTTTCCGAAGGGGGACGGGGGACTCTCTTGCTGCCCCTACCCAGAGCATGGGGCGTGCCAATGCCGCCTCCCCAAACGAAAAGCATTATCCCATAAGCTCTTACGACGCGGCAAGCCCAGTTTGTCCGAAAACGGACCCACACCGCGCCATCGACATGACTACAACGGAATGACGTTACGCGACAGCGCCGCCCCGGTCCTGAACCTCCCGGGAGCGGCAGACGTAGGACAGGCTTTCCAGCCTGTCTTCACCAGACGTACCACACGCTTTCCAGCCTGTCTTTACCGCCGACTTACCTGGAAGCCCACCCACGCAATCGTTCACGGCAGCCCCCGGCGGTGCAGCTCGGCCCTGAGCTGCGGCGCGCCGGTGTACTGCACGGCGTCGAACCCCACGGCCTTCGCCCCCTCGACGTGCTGGGGCAGGTCGTCGAGGTAGAATATCTCGGCGGGGCGGCAGCCGGCCAGCTCGGCGGCCGCCACGAATATCTCGGCGTCGGGCTTCATCACACCCAGGCGGTAGCTCAACGCATACGTGCCGAACAGGCCCGGAAGGATCGAGAACCGCCGGTGGCAGTGCTCCCAATGCGCCTGCGACGTATTCGACAGGACCCCCATCGGCCAGCCGGCTTGGGCTAAGGCGGTGAGCACGGGCAGGATGGGCACGTTGAGGTGGAAGATGTCGCTCGCGGCGAACTCCAGCGCCTCATAATCGGCGCGGGTGCCGGTTTCGCGGCGGAAGCGCTCATAGAATTCCCGCGGCGTGATCCGGCCGGTTTCCACCTCGGCCTGGAGCCCCCGGTGAAAGACCACCTCGCGCACCTGTTCCACCTCGACGCCGGCCGCCTCACTTACCTGGCGGAGCATGCGCTCGACGGTAAAGTTGGCCAATACGTTGCCGAGGTCAAAGTAGAGGAATTGGATCATGGATGGAGCTTCTTGATGGGTTACGGTGTCGGGCTTCGCACTTCCGGCCCGACCCTCATCCTGCCGTTTGACTGCGGGCGCGGCACTGCGTACGATCCGATGTAATGGTAACAGGAATCGTGGTCGACACAAGGGTGGTCCCCTGCGCGCTGCGTGCCCGGCGAGGGCTCCCTGCCGCCATGAGTACCATCAGTTTTCGCTTGCCCGACTCTTTCCACCAGACGCTGCGCGACCTGGCGGCGAGGGAGTGAGGTATCGGACTGTCCCCCTCGCACTCAGCGGCGAAAACAGCCCACACCGCCGACCGGTGAACGGTTGCCCTTCGTTGTGACCGACGCCAAGGAATGATATAATATGCTGTACGTCATCGATTCCGGCACCCCCTGAGGGCAGGCCCGAACGGCCGTCGACGTGGTTTGCGCCGGCGATAGCCTGACCGGCTGGAACAATATCGGCCAGGCCCACGAGTGGCCCTACCCGACGTATCCGCAGTACCTGGAGGAGATGTGCGACCGGCTGAAGCTGAGCATCGCCAACGGCGGCATCGCCGGCGAGATCAGCCGTAACGGCATCGCCCACGTGAACGACTACCCGGACCAATTCCCGGGCGCCCGCTATTTCGTCATCGGTTACGGCACGAACGACCTGGGCATCTGGCCGGACCTGGAGCGGACGAGCCGGCTGCACGACGAACATTTCGGCGACGCCTTGCACCCGAACGGGGCCGGGGCGACAATCATCGCTCAGGAAGTGTTCGGATTGCTGCGGGCACTGGTTCCATTGACTTCTATCGGGGGTAGGAGATGAAACTCGCCTGGGCGACCGACATCCATCTGAACTTCCTGGACGACCTCGAACGCCGGCAATTCCTGGAGCCGATCAACGCGCAGGCCGACGCCCTGGTGGTCACCGGCGACATTGCCGAAAGCAACAGCGTCGGCGAGGCCCTCCGCCGGATGGGTGATGTATTGGACATGCCCGTCTATTTCGTGCTGGGCAACCACGATTTCTACCGCGGCTCGATCCCAAAGACTCGGGCCGAGGTCGCACGGTTGGCGGCGGAATCCGAGCGGCTGACGTACCTGACGGCCGGCCGTGTCGTGGAACTCTCCCCGCAGACCGCCCTCGTCGGTCATGACGGCTGGGCGGACGGCCGGCTGGGCGATTTCTGGGGCTCCAAGGTGTTTCTCAACGACTTCGTGGCGATCCGGGAGTTGCGCCTGTGGAAGGACGAGTACACGCTGGACAAGCCGGCGCTGCGACGGATGTTGGAGGACCTCGGCGACGAGGCGGCGGCGTACCTGAAAAGCGCCCTGGTCCCGGCGGCCGGGCGGTATCCGCAGGTGATCGTCGCCACCCACGTACCGCCGTTCCGCGAGGCCGCCTGGTATCGTGGCCGTCCCTCCGGCGACGACTACCTGCCTTTCTTCTCCTGCAAGGCCGTGGGCGAGGTGCTGTTGGAGGCCGCACGGTCGTCCCCACACTGCCAACTTCTGGTCCTCTGCGGCCACACGCACGGCGGCGGCGAGGTCCAGGTTCGCGCGAACCTCCGGGTGCTGACCGGCCCGGCCGAGTACGGCAGGCCGAAGATCGAGCAGGTGCTGTCGGTGTAGCGGCCGGGAGCCGCCAAACCATCGAAGCGTTGGGCAGCTTGGACGACAGACAGCCGCAGAAGCCCGTAGACACCGCTGTGAGGCCGCCGAGGCTTCAAGGGCACCCTTGTGGGCCGCCAAAGCCGTCCAAGAAGCGCTGACGGCCTCCTGGAGCGTCTGATGAGCATTTCCCGCGATCGGCTGCCGAAGACACGATTGCTGGCAAGGCCGTGCAGGTTCGCCAGGTAATGACCGCACGGCCACCGGGGCTTGCCGGCCGCGCAGCGCTTGCGTGGGGAAGGTACGTTACAAGACGGGCGAGTGGAAGGTGCCGAGATCGCGGCTCTTGCACATCCCAGCCGCAACCGGAACAGGGAGCTAGCTGGTGTTCCACCGGTACATTAGAATGATCCGTCGAGGATGACCGCCATGAAACCACACATCGACAGCATGGCGTTTGGCTGCATCACAGTGGCCGGTGAGACCTTCGGCCACGACATCGTGATCCAGTTGGGCGGCAAGGCGTGAAACGGAAGGCAAACTGTCCAAGCAGCCCGACGGTACGTCACACACGGTAGGAGCGTTGGAATGAATTGGAGAAGGAAATGACCTGGATGGAATGGTACGACAGTTTGGCCAAGCCCGGTTGGACGCCCTCGCCGACGACCATCGGACTGATATGGCGCATCCTCTACCCAATCATCATCGTGACGTTCGGCTTCGTCTTCGTGCAGGCGATCCGGCGCAAGGTGCCGTGGAAAGTGGCATTACCCTTCGCCATCAACCTGGTTGCCAACGTCATCTTCACCCCGATCCAGTTCGGGCTGCGGAACCTGCCGCTGGCCTCCGTGGACATTCTGATTGTCTGGGGTACAATCATCTGGATGATGGTGGCCATCTGGCGGTATTATCGCTGGGTTGCAATCGCCCAGGTTCCGTATTTCGTTTGGGTGTCGCTGGCGACCGTCCTGCAACTGAGCATCACGTGGATGAATTGGGGGCAATGATAGACCAACTCGACCACGAACGCTATATGCAGCGGGCCATTGATTTAGCGGCGAATGTTCCCGACCTTCCTTTCGGGGCGGTCATTGTGGACGCAGGCAGCGGTCAGATTGTGGCAGAGGGCTGGAACAGATCGTCGGTGAACCCGACTTGGCACGGCGAAATCGACGCGCTGAACCGCTTGGCCGAATCGCCCAAGAGGTTCGACGGCAGCCGACTGGTGCTTTACACCACGGCCGAGCCCTGTCCGATGTGCCAGGGGGCAATCCTTTGGAGCGGCATCGAGACGGTGGTGTATGGCACGTCCATCCCATCCCTGCAAAGCCTGCGCTGGCGGCAAATTGACATTTTGGCAGAAGAGGTTGTCCGCCGCAGCCCCTCCTGGCGCTGTACACTGATTGGCGGCGTTTTGGAGCAGCAGTGCAACGCCCTTTTCGATGCGGCTTCACAGAAGCGGTTAGGACGGTCCTGAACCACCTTCCGCCGCCCAATTCGCCGTCGCCTGACGGATGGCATCCAGGTACGGGTCGCAGAAACGCCTCTGCATGACGAACCTCAGCGCGGCATCGAGCGTCATTCCTTGGGTCCAGTGCAGATAGGCCACCACGGTGCTTGGCGAGCGGTTCATCCCCGCACTGCAATGGACATAGACAGTGTGGCCCGCCCGCAACAGTTCGTTGAGGGCCTGCACGCAATCGGGGAGCCTTCGGGCTAAATCGTCAGGATGGAA
>SKJM01000263.1 GCA_007122045.1 Planctomycetales bacterium
CCGACCCTCACTCCAAAGGTAGATTTTGCCCATACTCAAATGAATTTCCTGACGGTGGACACGGACGGCTGGAGCAGTCTAGGCGGCGGAACCCCCGCTGGTCAATAGCCCCCATTGCACCGCGCCGGAGTCGACCCCACGACCGTTTGAGGCCGGATCCTTCGTTTCCCCCCTTTTTCGTTACCGCAGCAGGTTCACCAGCCGTTTCACCACGGGACCGGCGGCCGGGGCGGCCTCGCCGGCGTGCTCCAACGCGACGACCACCACGTAACGGGGCCGGTCGGCCGGCACGTAGCCGGCGAACCAGGCGTGCGCGGGGCTGCCGGGCAGGGTCTCGGCCGTGCCGGTCTTGCCCGCCAGGGAAATCGACTCGGCGTACATCGTCGCGTGGCCCGTGCCGGTCGGATCGGCCACCACGCGTCGCAGGCCCTCGGCGAGGTGCCGGAGCATGCCGTCGTCCAGTTCGGCGACCGCCCCCGGCGCCGCGAGCTTGTGGGCTTCGACCGCGGCGGCCGGATCGGCCTCGTCGCTGCCGGCCGGCGGCTCGGTCAGCCCCACCCGGCTGAGTACGTGCGGGGTGACCAGCCGGCCGCCGTTGGCCACGGCGGCCATCATGCGGGCCACTTGCAGCGGCGTGGCCGTCAGCGAGCCCTGGCCGATGGAAACCGCGTAGGTGTCGGCGGTGCGCCACGGGCGCCCTTCGATGGTTTCGAGGGTGGCCGGGGTGGGCAGCACGCCGGGCGCCTCGCCGGGCAGGTCGACGCCGGTCGGTTGCCCGAAGCCGAATCGCCCCGCCCAGTCGACCAGCCGCGCCGCGCCCATCCGGCCGGCGTGGTGGAAGAAGTACACGTTGCAGCTTACGCACAGCGCGTCGGGCAGGGTCACCTCGCCGTGCCCTCTGCCGCGGCGCACGAATACGGCGCAGCGGTGGGCGTCGGGATGTTCCAGGTACCCCTGGCAGAAGTGCGCTTCCCGCGGCCTGAACTCCGGGTCGGCCAGCAGCGCGGCGGCCGTCACCACTTTGAACACCGAGCCGGGCGGCAGGGTCATGCCGCGCACCCGGTCGACCAGCGGCCCGGCGGGGTCGTCGAGCAGGCGGCGGTGGTCGTGTTCGGCCCCGGGGAGGAAGGCGTCGGGGCGGAACCGCGGCGCCGACGCGGCCGCCAGCAAGGCGCCGGTCTGCGCGTTCATCACCACCACGGCCCCGCCGCCGGGCCGGGCATGAGGATACTCGACCGCGCGGCGGCGCAGCGCCGCGTCGAGCAGCTCCTCGGCCGCGCGCTGCAGGCCCGAGTCGAGCGTCAACACCAGGTCCTTCCCAACGCCGGGCTCCAGCGTGCGGTGGGCCGAGACGATTCGGCCCCCGTGGTCGGTCAGTTCCACCCGCGTACCGCGCCGGCCGTACAGCAGGTGGTTGTAGCGCGCCTCGACGCCGGCCCGGCCCAGCAGGTCGTCGGGGTGCACCGGCGCGACGGAAACGCCGGCCTCCGCCTGAAGGCCGGCGGCGGCCGGTTCGTCCGGCCCCACCCTGCCCAGGTAGCCGATCACGTGGGCCGCCGACGTTCCTCCTGGGTAGACCCGCCGCGTCTGCGGAACGATTCTCGTATCGGGGAACCGCTCCGGGTTGCCCTCGATTTGCGCGGCGGCGGTCATGGGCAGGGCCTCGGCCATCACGTGGTAGTCAAGCTGCTCGGCCACCGGCATTTCGCGCCCGTGCCGCTCCGAAACGCTCCGGGCGATGCGTTCGACGCGCGCCTGCACCTGCGCCGCCCGCACGCGCCACCGATCCATGCTCATGCCCGCCAGTTGGGCCAGCCGCGCGGCCAGCGCGTCCCGTTCGGCCAGGACGCGCTGCATCTCGTCGTCTACCCGCCGGGGGTCGCCGCGCTCGGCCCGGGTCAATCGGCGCCGGGCGGTCCGCCGCAGCCAGCGTTCGTCGGCCGGCTGTTCGAGCTGGCGATAGTGGACCGCCAGGGCGAGGGGCTGTTCGTCGCGGGCCAGCACGGTTCCATCGCGGGCGAGAATGCGGCCGCGCACGCCCGGCACGGTCGCCTCGCGCCGCAGCGGCTGCAGCGCCCGCTTGCGGTACTCCGGCCCCTCGGTCCACTCGGTTTGCACGGCGCGCACGAACACCGCGGCCATGAGCACGGCGAAGAGCACCATCACCCGGCGCATGCGGCGCCGCGGGTCGGTCGCCTCGGGCGGCGGCGCATGCGGGGTTCGGAAGTCGTGCCAATCGACGGGCATGGGTCTACCGTTGTGCCCCGTTGGTTCGCGCCCACCCGGCCACCATGAGGACCGGCAGGGCCACGGCCGAAGTATACACGGCTGCGCCCAGCGCCTGTTGAAGCTGGGTGGCCAGCGGCAGCGGCGCTTCGCCCAGCGCGGCGGTCGTCGCGGCCAGTCCGAGGCACCAGACGGTCATCGCGGCGGCCACCAGCGGCAGGCGGCCGGCCGGCCCGGAGCTGCGTACTTGCCTCGCAATCCAGCCGAGGCCGAAGGCGACCGGCAGCATCCACGCGGCTCCCACGCCGACGCGTCCCGGGGCGATCAGATCGCCCAGCAGGGCCACGCTCCCGGCCGTGAGGAACGCCCATCGGTTCCGCGCCAGCACCACCCACACCATGGCAACCAATGCCACCAGATCGGGGGTGACGTTCCCGACCCGCAGCACCTCGGCCAGGGCGGTATCGGCCACCGCGGCCAGATACACGAATATGATCAGCAGCAGGTAAGCCACCGGTCCGTTGGTCCTTACGTCGGCGTGATCGTTCGGGGGAACTGTGCTTGCCGCCGGCTGGAGTGCCGCCTTGAGGCGGCTTTTCCGACCGGCTAAAGCCGGGACTCCAAGGGGGCGGGCTCGTACACGGCCGACTCGGTGACGACCTTGTGCATGGACACGTCGTGCGGGAGCAGGGGCACGGCGTCGACCATCTGGCACTCGAAGGCGATGCCCACCCAGGCGACCCCTTCCGGCGCGCGGCCCAGCAGCCGATCGTAGTATCCGGCGCCCTGCCCGATGCGCCCGCCCGCTCGATCGAAGGCCACCCCGGGCACCACCACCAGGTCGGCGGACTCGAGCCGTACGGCCCGGCCCGGGGCCTGGCGCAGCTCGGGGTGCGGCTCCAGGATACCCAGCATGCCCGGCTCCAACTCGTCGAGATGCGCCAGCAGGAACAGGCCCAACTCGCCGTTCTCGCAGTATGGTACGACGATCTGCTTGCCGTCGTGCCACACGTCGCTCAAGAACGGCCACGTGCGGACCTCGCTGCGATGGTCGATATACAGCACCACGCGCCGGGCCCGCTCGTACTCGGGCAGGGCGGTCAGCCGCTTCCAGACGGCCCGGCTGAGGAGTTCCTTCTCGGGCAGCGCAACCCGGCGCCGGCGCGCTTCGGCGCGCAGCGCCTGCTTGGTCCGTCGGTGGGCGTCCGTTGAAGGGGTCATGCCGTGAACCGCGGTCTCCGGGAAGGCTTGGCCGCCGCGCGGCGCGTGTTCGGTTACTCGGCCGGGGCCAGGCCGAAGGGGTTGGTGAACGTGCGGAACCGGTCCTCGCCGTCTTGGCGGTGGAGTTCCACGCGCACGTAGCCGCCCAGGTTCGGCGTTTCGCGGTAATCGAGCGTTTCGCCTTCATGGACTACGCGGCCCAGCGGCCAGGGGGCGTTGCTCGTTTGATAGTCGGCCGCCGGCTCCAGCGATTCCGGCTCGGAAATCCACCGGATCGCGTCGTAGTTGGACGCCTGCACGGTGATCGTGCCCGCCTGCTCGTCGACGCGAATGGCCTCGATGCGCGGGAACAGTTCGTCCGGCGGCCGGCGCCGGCGCAGGTCGTTGCGCCGGCTCGACTTGCGGAAATAGAACCGCCCGTTCTCCATGGCGTCGCGCACCGCTTCTTCGGTCAGTTCGGCCAGCGGGAAGACCGAATGCGATTCGCGCACGCTGCTGAGAACGTGCATGTCGTCGGTGCCGAACCCCCAGACGGGCCGTCGCGGCATGAATCGGGCCAGCAGTTGGTCCCACAGCCCTTCGTCGTACTTCTCGGTGGCCGGCGAACAGTTCGTCACCTCGATGCCCAGCAGGTACTCCGGGCCGTGCTTCTCGAAGCGTTCGGCGTACCATTCCACCGGCCGCCGCGTCCACCAGTTTGCGTCGATGCCCGGATGGTCCAGGAACGCCAGGCCGCCGCGCCGCTTGACCTCCAGCAACAGTGCGTCCTCGCCCACCGAGGCGTCCGGGGCGCCGTAGCCGTTGAACAGGCTGTTGATGTGGTGCCGGTAGGAAAGTTCGTTTCCTTCAATGCCCAGCATGCCCACCTCCTCCGGCGCCGGCCCGCCGAACGCCGGCCACGGCCAGGTGGTATTGGCGGGATAGTTTTCGGGCTTGGGGTCCCGCGGATACGGGCTGGCCTGCGCCTCGGGAACCCGGCCGGCGCGCACGTGGACGTTGGGTTCCATGTTGTCGTGGTCGGTAATGGCCAGGATGGTGAAGCCGGCCTCGCGGTACGCCTCGACGACCTCCTCGAGGCTGTGATGGCCGTCGCTTTGGAGCGTATGCACGTGCAGGGCCGCCTTGTGCCGCTGGAAGGTATCCCAATCGACCCCTTCATAGGGATTGAGCACCAGGGTCCGTGCGTGTTCTTCGGCCGCGAGCCGTTCGGCCGCCATGGCCGCAACGCCGATGCACAACGCA
>SKJM01000169.1 GCA_007122045.1 Planctomycetales bacterium
CCGGTCACTCCCGTGGTTGCGCCCATGCCGGAACTCGATGATCCGGTCCCGCAGCTTGTGCCGCGCGGCGATGGATCGGGCGACGACCAATGGATTCCGATGCGCAACTTGCAGCAGGTGTTGATCTATGCCTGCGCGGACGAAGAACTCCGCGGCGAAGTGCAACATCGAGCCGGCGCCGCCCGGCCGCTTGCCCTGCATTACCGCCTGGTCCATCCCGACGGAAGCTGGCTTTACGACAATTCCGTGATGCCCGGCGAGACAGGCTCGTTTTCGGTCCGTGCGACGGAAACCGGAACCTATGCCCTGTACGTGACCGGAGGCATAGGCGGGCAGGCCTGGTACGCCGTGCGGATTCACAACCCATGGCACGCCATTCCGTTCGAGTTCGGCGACCCGTATATCTTCTACCAACGGCGGCTGTTTCCCTTGACCCTGTGGCTGCAGCGCAGTGAGCCGGATGCGCCGGCCTCCATTCGGATTCACGGCTCCGGCATCCAGGCACAGGCCGGCGACGGGCCGGTGATGGCGGGGCGCGACTTCACACTGGAACTTCCCGCCGGCAATGACCCGATCCCGGTGCGTTTGAGCAGGCCGCAGCCGGGCGACATTTCCGGCCCGTGGCATCCCCAGAATATCCATTTGGGCGCCGAAGGCGCCGTGTTTCCCTACTTGGGCGTGGCGCCGGAAAGAATGCTCCTGCCGGAGGAGTAGCGCAGGCTTCGGGGTAGAACACGTGCACTTGGCCGTAACTGAGCGGAAAACTCTGGCAGCGCGCCGGGTTCTTGTGCAGAAGACACCCCCGGTCGGCCGCCGGCCGGTGAGTGGGTGGTGATTGTCAGGAGCATAATGGGCTCGCGCGCTCTTGCGGGGTTGAGGCTACGCGGGAGGGACCGCCACGTTAAGGGGGTTCCGTGCTGGCGTGCTCCGGCGCCGGTGGCGGCGCCCGATGCCCCGGCCGGCAACTCGGCGCCCACTCGCAAGGGCTAGAGTCGCGGCGCGGGGCTTCGCGCGCCGCGCCGCTTCCGCTATGCTGTTTTTACCGATGGTCCCCGCTTCGCTTTCCCACGGACGCATGGAGACGCAACCGTGCCGATTTACGAGTTCTACTGTTCCCGCTGCCATATGGTGTTCAATTTCTTCGCCCGCCGCCCCGATACCGACAAGCGGCCGGCGTGCCCGAAGTGCCGGCGCCCCAACCTCGACCGGAAGCTTTCGCGGTTCGCCATTTCGAAGGGCCGGGCGGAGCCGGGCGAGGGCGAGGCCGACGACGACCTGCCGCCCGGCTTTGACGAGGCCAAAATGGAAGCGGCCATGGCCGAACTGGCCCAGGAGGCCGAGGGCATCAACGAAGACGATCCGCGCCAAATGGCCCGCATGATGCGGAAACTGTTCGACACGACGGGCATGCAGCCCGGCGAGGGCATCGAGGAGGCCATGCGCCGCCTGGAGGCGGGCGAAGACCCCGACCAGCTCGAGGAGGAGATGGGCGACCTGCTCGACGCCGACGAGACGCCCTTCGGCGAGGCCGGCGGGGGCCCCAAACTCGGCCGCTTGGCGCGGAAGCTCCGCCCGCCCGCCGTCGACGAAACGCTCTACGACCTTTGAGCCGCGTCGCTTATTTCTTCTTCCTGCGGCGCACCTTGTAGTTGCCGCGGCTCTCGTCGTAGTCGAGGGCAATGTGGCCGCGGGCCTTGAGTTCTTCGAGCAGGTCGGAAAAGCTGCCGTAGCCGTAGTAGCTTTCGCTGAAGCCGGGATGCACGCGGCGAATCGACTGCTTGAGCGTCGATCCCCACAGGGGGTCATAGTCCTGCTCTACGGAGGGGAGCACCTCGAGTACCCGCTCGATGGCCTCCTCCCGCCGGTCCTCGTCGCTCTTGGGCTCCTCGGCCTTCCGGGGTTTCTTTTTCGCGGCAGTGGTCTTTCGGGCGGTGCGGATGAGGTCGTCGTAGTAGATGAACTCGTCGCAGTTGGCGATCAGCAGGTCGGAGGTCGACTGCTTCACGCCGCACCCGATCACCCGCTTGTTGTTCTCCTTGAGCTTGGACACCAGGGGCGAGAAGTCGCTGTCGCCGGAGATGAGCGCGAACACGTCGATGTGGTCCTTCGAATAGCACAGGTCCAGCGCGTCGACCACCATGCGGATATCGGCGCTGTTCTTGCCGCTGGCCTTGCTTTGGGGGATGTCGATCAGTTCGATGCCCTGGGCGTGGAACTCGGCGACGGCGTCGCGATAATGGCCCCAGTCGCAGTACGCGCGCTTGTACACCAGGCGGCCTTTTTCCAGCAGCCGCTTCAGCACCAAGGGAATCTGGAACTGGCCGGCCTTCATCTCGCGAACCCCGATGGCGAGGTTCTCAAAATCGACGAAAACGGCAATCAATGGCTCTTCGGACATCGCGGATCCTCGGTGCGGACGTCAGGATGGACGGCTGGGAGCGCTCCGGGACCGCCTCGGCGCACGAACGTAAGCGTGCCCCGGCGGTCGAAGCCGAAAGGGGTTGCGCGCAGCGGTGGTTGGGGCCGGCGCGGCTAGCGTCCGCCGCGTCCGCCGCCCCGCCCGCCGCGTCCACCGCCGCCGCCGCCGCTGCGCGGCGGCCGGTCTTTTTTCGGCCGCGCCTCGTTGACGCTCACCGAACGACCGGCGATTTCCGTCAGGTTGATCTTCTCGATCGCCTCTTGGGCCTGGGCGGCGTCGGGCATTTCGACAAAGGCGAACCCCCGGGGACGACCCGTCTCGCGATCGGAAATGATGTTGACCGACGCTACCTCGCCGAATTCGGCAAAGGCCTGTCGAATGTCTTCCTCGGTGGCATCGTACGAGAGGTTGCCAACGTAGATACTGGTCACGCTCGGTTTCCTTTCTGAAAACAGCGGGCGAAGATGGAGGGCGGCCGCGCCGCCCCGGTGAAACTCACGTCCCTTTCCGCTTCAGCTCGGCGGCGTGCGCTTCGAGGAACTTGCGGATCTCATCCCCGAAGTCCAGGAGCCGCTCCCACTGCTCAAGGTAAAGGGTTACGGGCATCCGTTGGAGGCCGTACACACTGACGGCCCCCTTCTGGCTGACCTTGCAGTACAGCGATCCACGGTTTTCCCGTTCCGCCTCGTCCAAGAGTTGGGAGGCCTCCTCCGTGGAGATTGCTCCCTGGGCAAGCTTGGCGAGGATTTCGTCCTTTTTCACGGCATCTCCTCCGGGAGTTGGCAACGGTGGGATCGGTAAACACCTTTAGTATACACAACCCCGGGCTGGTGGGGAAGTGGGACCAGCCACGAATATGGAACAAAACTCAAGTAAACTGAGGGGGATAGGCGGTTTGGAGAAAAGCATGTCCGCCCCAACAGGGCGTCGATCATGACCTCGTGAAATGCCGACACAATGGATCGCGTCAAGAGAGGGAAAAAGGGAAAGGGGGGAATTGACTGAAAGGAGGGCCAAACTTACGATCACGGCCCCCAACCGTCGCCCGGCTCAATGCTTCTGCCGGAGCTGCGCCTCCAGGACCGGCAACACGCTGGTCTGGAAAAGCTGGCGCATCATGGTCGAACGCTCCGCCATTTTCAACGCGGCCGTCAGTGCCGGGTCCGACTCCTCCTCGGCCATCTCGATCTCCAAACTCCGGCCCTGCGCGTCCACCCAGGTGTAGGTCACCCGGGCCGAACCGTCCACGCCCGCCTCCTGCCGGACTGCGTACGGGAGCATGGTGTCGTGGTCGAAGTCGCCGGGGGGCGGCGGATCGACCGGCGCGTAGGCCCGCGGGGGGGTATCGTACGCCTTCCGCACCACCTCGCCGATCTGCTCGATGGACTGCTCGCTACTGTGGCGTTCCAACCAGCGGGCCTCCGACGCCGCCCGCTCGGCCAACGCCTCCCGGTCCTGGTCGGCAAAACGTTCCACGCTTGCTTCGATTCGGCCTTGCAACTCCTGCCGCGGCGGCGGAGGCGACCGCGCTTCCGGCGGGGCGGGCACTTCGGGCTCGAGCTCGGCGGCGCCTTCCGCCAGCGCCCCGTCGCCCCGCCGGACGCCGGGCCGCGAAACGGCCAGAAACACCGCCAAGACAATATGCACCATCGCCGCTGCAACCAATGCGGCCGCCAACCGTCTGCGTTGCGCCCGAGATCGAACCATACCACCCAGCCCGAGGTGCGGGCGGCGCCGTGCGCCGGGACCGTGAAACGGTCGAGCCGTCCTGCTTTCGACGAAAACAAGCCGCCAGGGCGCCGCGAACCGCGAAAGGGAACTGAACGCTCCAAAACTGTACTTTTACCACCGAAGGCAGGCGCTGTCAATCGGGTAACTCGAACCCCCCCGTCGCTCATGGGTGGCCTACCTCCTTGCTCTGTCGCAACAGGGCCCACGCCTTGGCTCGAACTCGGGGCAGCAGTTCATCGTCAACCGGTCGGCGGCGATTCAGGATGTGCCGCCCACGGCGAACTCATTAGCATCCCAGTGTGCACTTCGTCCCACCCGGCCATGTCACCTCGGGTCACACGAAGGCCGCCGGACACCCGCAATTCCTGGCCAAGAATTCCCAGCGATAAAAGCAATGTAGCCAATGTTCCACGATCAATTGACGGCGAACGAGGAGAAGCACCGCGCCAGCATGCGTCGCGACGTTGCGAGCAAGTACGTTTGTTCTGTTCATCATGCACCCACCTTCTGTTGATCTCTTGTATGCGCCGGCCAATAA
>SKJM01000736.1 GCA_007122045.1 Planctomycetales bacterium
CCCCGCCGAAGCGCCCGTGGCCACGCCCATCGTCAAGGCCGCCCCCGCCTCGGAAACGCAGCGGCTGTTCGACCGCATTATCGCGCAGGTGCGGCGGATTTACGTCGGCCAGGAGGAACTGGTGCGGGGGACGCTGGTGGCGCTGTTCTCCGGGGGGCACGTGCTCATCGAAAGCGTGCCCGGCCTGGGGAAGACGCTGTTCGTGCGAACCCTCGGGCAAGTGCTCGGCTGCCGGTTCGGGCGCATCCAGTTCACGGCCGACCTGATGCCGTCCGACATCACCGGGGCGCCCATCTTCGATATGAAGACGCAGCAGTTCGTGTTCCATCCCGGCCCGGTGTTCACGCAGCTTCTACTGGCCGACGAAATCAACCGCTCGCCGGCCAAAACGCACGCGGCCCTGCTGGAAATCATGCAGGAATACCGGGTCACGATCGAGCGGAACGCGCATCGCATCGAGCGGCCGTTCCTGGTGATGGCCACGCAAAACCCGATCGAAACCGAGGGCACGTACAACCTGCCCGAGGCGCAGCTCGACCGCTTCATGTTCAAGCTCATTGCCGATTACCCGTCGGCCGAGGAGGAGGCGGGCATTCTGGCGATGCACGGGCGGCAGGTCGACCTGGACGCGAAGCTGGGCGAGCTGGAAACGGTCACCAGCCCGGCGGAAATCGTCGAGGCCACGCGACGCAACGGGCAGGTGCGCATCGACCCGAAGCTGCTCGACTACATCAACACGCTCGTGCGGCTGACGCGGCAGTGGCCGCAGCTTCACATGGGCGCATCGCCGCGGGCGGGGATCGCGCTGATGCAGGGCGCCCGCACGCTGGCCGCCTTCCACGGCCGCGACTACGCCGTGCCCGACGACGTGGTCGAGTTGGCCCTGCCGGCGTTGCGGCACCGGGTGATCCTATCGGCCGAGGCGGAGGTGGAGGGGCACACGGTCGACGCCCTGCTGGGTGAGCTGATTCGCACGGTGGAGGTACCCCGGCTGTGACCCCCATGCTGGCCGTACTGCTGGCGATTGCCGCCGTGGCCGCGCCGCTGGGCGCGGCGGCCCGCTGGCTGCACGTAATGCCCCGGGCGAGGCTCGTGCTGCTGGCCCTGGCGCCGGCCGCCGCCACGTTCGCGCTGCTTGTGGTGCCGGAAGCGGTGTGGGTGGTGGCGGCCATCGACGGCCTGCTGCTGGCCGCCGCGCTGGCCGACGCCGCCACGCTGCCCCGCAAGCGGCAACTGAGCGTCGAGCGCAGCGCGCTTCGGATTGCCTCGCTGCGGAAGCCGCACACGGTGGTGCTGACGGTGCTCAACCACGGGCGGCGGGCCTTTCAGGCCGAGCTGCGCGACGGCGTGCCGCACGAGTTGGCCCCGGAGCCGGACGAGTTCACGCTCGGCCTGGCCCCGCGCAGCCGCAGCACGCTGCATTACGTACTGCGCCCGCGGCGGCGCGGGGCGTTTACCATCGACCGGGCGCACCTTCGGGTGCGCAGCCGGTGGGGGCTGTGGCAGCGGATCCTCAGCTACCCGGTCGAAACGCGGCTGAGCATCTACCCCGACATCAAACAGCTTTCCCAGTACGCGCTGTTGGCCCGAACCAACCGCTTGAGCCTGATGGGCGTGCGGCGGACGCGACGAGTGGGCCACGACCACGACTTCGAACGCCTGCGCGACTACACCCGCGACGACAACTACAAGCACCTCGACTGGCGCGCCACCGCCCGGCGCCGCAAGCTCACCGTGCGCGACTTCCAGACGAGCCAGAGCCAGCGCATCGTGTTCATGCTCGACTGCGGCCGCATGATGACCAACGAGGCCGAGGGCATCAGCCTGTTCGACCATGCCCTGAACGCCACGCTGCTGTTGAGCTACGTGGCCCTGCGGCAGGGCGACCAGGCGGGCATGATCACCTTTTCCGACGCCGTCCACAGTTACATTCCGCCCCGCGGCGGCATGCAGCAGATGAACCGCCTGCTGCACGCCTCGTTCGACCGGTTCCCCGAGCTGGTCGAATCGCGCTACGACCAGGCGTTCCGGTACCTCGCCTCGCACTGCCGCCAGCGGGCGCTGGTGGTGCTGGTCACCAATGTCATTGACGAGGTGAACGCGAACCAGGTGGAGCAGTACCTGGGCAACCTGGTGGGCCGGCACCTTCCGCTGGGCGTGCTGCTTCGCGACCGCCGGCTGTTCGATGCGGTCGAGGTCGAGCATCCGGCCGGCGACGCCCTCTGGCGCGCCGCGGCCGCCGCCGACATTCTCACCTGGCGCCACCAGGTGCTCACCGACCTGCACGGCAAGGGGGTTCTATCGCTCGATGTGTTTCCTGAGAGCATGACCGCCCCGCTGGTGAACCGGTATTTGGAGATCAAGGCGCGGCACCTGCTGTAAAAGCGGCGCCGGCGCGCCGTGGAGTTCGCCACCTTGTTGGAGTTCACGTTTTAGCGTGCCGCGTATCGCATATGCTGGTTCGCACGCTGAAGCGTGAACTCCAACGTGCCGGTGCGGGCGTGTGCCTGTGCCCGGATTGCGGGGGTCTGACCCGGCAGGCTGGTGGTTTCCCTCTCATTCGCGGCATATCCGGGTTGGGGCCTCACCCCAGAGTTGCGAAACGGTTGCACCCGTCGGCTTCGGTGACTAGGATGAAGCTCGTGGCGCCGACGGCTTCCGCCTGACGGCCGTGCCCGAGCCTACCACGGCCATGCTGGGGCTGCTCGGCCTGGCCGGCCTGGTGGTCTGCCTGCGCCCGCGCCGGCGAGTGTAACCCACAAGTACTACGGATTACGGAGGCGAACCATGGCCTGGAATCGGCGCACCTTCCTGAAAACGGCGGGAACCTGGATGGCCGGGGCGGCATTCGGCATGCACCGCTTCGCCGCGCGGGCGCAGGCGCCGCTCGGCGAGCGGCCCGACCGGGACGAGACGGCCGAAGTGCTGAACCCGCGTATGCGGGTGCCGCTGTCGTTCATCATCGACGACTCGACCTGCCTGGTGAACATGGGCTACTTCTGCATGCCGCAGTTCGCCGCGGCCTGGCCGCAGCGCGACATCTACCGCAAGCCCTGGAACACCTGGCCCCGCGAAATCCCCGACGCCTTCGTCCGCGAGTTCGGCCAGTGGTGCGCCGAGCGCGGCGTGAAGGGCAAGTACAGCGTCGTGCCGTACCCGGCGCTGGTCGGCTGGCTCGACCGGGAGTTGCCCGGCTGGTCGCGCCGCGAATTGCTCGACAGCCTGGCCCTCATCCGCGAGCTGCTGCTGCCCAACTGGGACATCCACCCCGAAATGATCACGCACACCCGCGTGATCGACGTCCGCACGGGCCGGCCGTTTGAAGAGATCAGTGCGGCCACCATGGAGAACTCGTACCCGCAGGAAGACAAGAGCGTCGACGAGCTGGCCGCGTACCTGGCCTACGCGCTGCGGATACTGAAGCGCTGCGACCTCCCGTGCGAAGGGATCACCACGCCCGGCGGCTTCGGCAACCGCGTTAAGTCGGAGCTTTCGCTGGCCGTGCACGACGCGGTTCGCGAAGTGTACGGGTCCGAGCTGCCGCACTACTTCAAGTACGTCGTGGGCGGCGAGGGGAGCACCGAGCCGAAACTCGAGCACGTTCGCGACCTCGGCACCACCGACCCGAAAGTGACCGTCAACGTTCCCGCCGGGACAGGCGACTGGTTCGGCGGGTGGGACGGCGACCGCAAGAGCGAGGGCCACCGCTATGCCAACGAAGACGCGACCGAGGGACGCATGGTCGAGTTGGTCGAGCGGGCCCAGCCGGCGGTCATGCTGTGCCACTGGCCCGGAATGTACAGCCATGGCACCCGGGAAGGCTACCGCGACTTCCAGCAGGTCGTGCTGGCGCTGGAGGGCCGCTTCCGCGACGAGACCGTGTGGATGAAAGTCAGCGAGATTGCCCGCTACTGGGCGGCCAAGGGACTGACGCAAATCGAAGCCGCCGGCCGGGGCGTGGCGCTGCGGGCGCCGTTCGCCGCGCCGGCGTTCACCGTACGGGTGAAATCGGTGGGCGCGGGGCAGCCGGCGGTGCTCCGAAACGGCCGGCGCACGCCGCTCGTGGAGGTGAAGCGCTCCGCCGCCCTGGAAGCCGGAACCTGGCTGCGAGACGACGGCGGCACGGTCGTGTGCTTCGACCTGCCGAAAGGGCTCTCGCAGATCGAGTTGCCGCAGGCGTAGCGGGGCCACCACCTCCGGCCGGAGTGCCGTCTTGAGGCGGCTTCTCCTCTTCCGTAAACGGTGACGGGGGGATTGTATCGCGCAGGCGGGGCGACGGACATGCTCGGGGTTGCCGGTCGTGGCGTTTTTCGGTAGAGTTGGTTCAGTATGTGTGAGGGGGGCGACCAGCGGTCGCGGTTTTATGGAATCGGGAATGTGTCTTTGGCATGAACTGGCCGGCCGGGTGCTCGACGGGCATCGCCTGACCACCGACGAGGGATTGGCGATCCTTGCCGCGCCCGACGCCGAACTGCTCACGCTGCTCGATGCGGCCTATCGGGTGCGGCGCCGCTTCTTCGGCAATCGGGTGCACTTGAACTTCCTGATGAGCGCCAAGAGCGGGCTGTGCGGCGAAGACTGCGGATACTGCTCGCAGTCGCGCGTGTCGCGGGCCGACGTTCCCCACTATAGCCTGGTCGAGCCGGAAGCCCTGCTCGACGGCGCCCGACTGGCCGCCCAGCG
>SKJM01000545.1 GCA_007122045.1 Planctomycetales bacterium
CGGCGGCGGGCCCCAGATCGGGGGTAGAGGTGGGGGGGGCGGCCACGTGGTCCTTCGGGTGCAGACGGTGCATGCGCCCAATATAGCAGAGACGCGGCCGACTTGCGAGTCGGCAGGAACTCGGCCCTTGGGAGGAGAATAGCTCGCGGGAGCCGTTTACCGACCCCCAACCGTTCACCGCCCCGGCGGAGACGATACACCTCGCGGGCGGAAGTCACCCATTCTCCAGAAGCAACTGTAAGTAACTCCGCCGTTCGCTCCGCGAAAGGCCCAAGTGCCCGGCCAGGGCCGCAACTGCCTGCCGGGCCCCGTCCACGGCGTCGGCCTCGACCACCAACTCAAGCTCGACAAATTTCCCCAGAACGTCAATTTCGTCCAAGGTTCCCTCGACATCCCATCCCTTCCAGGCGACCTGAAACCTCTGCCGGCGTTTCTCGACCCGGCCCACCTGCCGGAATCCGAGCGTTTCGAGCAACTCGGTCCACCGGACCACGGTCTCCTCGCCCTCGGGCAGGGCGAGTTCCAACTCGCGCCGCGTTTTCGTCGTGGCATCGACCTTTGGCCCCTTGTATGTAACCCCGTTCCACGGGCCCCGCCGGCGGATACGCAACGCCTCGTCGGTTTCGCGAAAGTCGCGCGAAGGGTGGTTGAAGTACACGTCGGTTTCCTCGTGTTCCGGAGCGAATTGGGCGCCCAGGGCCTCGAGACGCAACCGAATGGCATCGAACCCACCGATGGGGAACTTCTGCTCGACTTCGTATCTCATGAAATGCGTACCATTGGAGGGGGGGCTGTTGGGGGGATAACAGTTGGCGTTCACCCTTCAGCGTGCATCAGGGGCTCGCGGAAGCGTGAACTCCAACACGGCTCGCTAGAGCCGGAACTCCAACAAAACGGAAATGCCCGAGGACCGTCTGCTTGTAGCACTTCCGCCCGACCTTTACAATGCCCGTATGAGCGAAATCCACGACGAGTGCGGCGTCGCCGCCATCTACCACCTTCCGGGGCACGGGGTAAGCCCGCTCTGCCCGAACAACGACATCGAGGACACGTCGCGCCTGATGCCGCGCATGCTCCTCGACGTGCAAAACCGGGGCCAACTTGCCGCCGGAATGACCACCTACAACCCCAATCGCCGTCAACTCATCGACACCCACAAGAATGTGGGGACCGTAAGTGAAGTGTTCAAGTTGGGGCGCCGCGATGCGGCCGAGCGGCTGATGCAGGCGTACACAGGCCGGGCCGCCATCGGCCACGTGCGGTACGCCACCTGCGGGCACGATGATCGGAGCTATGCGCAGCCCTTCGAGCGGCATCACCTGAAGAAGCACAAGTGGTTCAGCTTCGCCTTCAACGGCCAGCTTGCCAACTACGTCAAACTGCGCGACGAGCTGCTCGACAACGAAGACAACCACCTCGCCCGCGAAACCGACACCGAAATCCTCATGCACCAGATCAGCCGCACGCTGGCCGCCAGCCGGCATCCGCTGCTGAGCGACGTGTGCCGCCATCTGGCCAATACCATTGACGGCGCGTACAGCATCGTCATGCTCGACGCGCTGGGCAACATGATGGTGGCCCGCGACCCCCTGGGCATCAAGCCCCTGAGCTTCGCCGTCGAGGGGCCCATGTTCGCCGCGGCCAGCGAGAGCGTGGCGCTGCTGAACATCGGCTTCTCGGCCGAAAGCATCCGGTCGCTGCCGCCCGGCCAGGCGGCGGTCATCACCGACGGGAAGTTGCAGTTCGAGCAGTTCGCCCCCAGTTTGAGGCGAGCCCACTGCTTCTTCGAGTGGGTCTACTTCTCCAACGTGGCCAGCACGCTCGACGGCCGCAACGTGTACCTGGCGCGCAAGGCGCTGGGGGAGGAATTGGCCCGCCTGGAAACGGTGCCCATCGACGAACACAGCGTCGTCGTGCCCGTTCCCGACACGAGCAAAGCCGCCGCCGACGCCATGGCCTACGCGCTGAAGATTCCCAGCGTCGAAGGCCTGATCCGCAACCGGTACTCGGGGCGCACCTTCATCGAGGGGGCGCGCAGCCGCACCCAGAAGGCCAACACCAAGTACACGCCGCTCCGCGAGGTGCTCGAAGGGAAGCGGGTCTTCCTGGTCGAAGACTCCATCGTGCGGGGCACCACGCTGAGGGCCCTGCTCGAACGCGTGCGGCAGCTCGGCCGGCCGCGCGAAATCCACGTCCGCGTCGCCTGTCCGCCCATCATCTCGCCCTGCTTTTACGGCATCGACATGTCGACCCTCGGCGAGCTTTTCGCGCCGCCGTTCCTCCAGGACGGCCGGCTGACCCCGGAGGCTGAAGCCAAAATGGCCGACGTCTTCGGGGCCGACTCGCTCCGCTACCTGCCGGTCGAGTCGGTCGCCCGGGCCATCGGGCTCCCGGCGGAATCGCTCTGCCGGGCGTGCATTACCGGCGAGTACCCGACCCTGTGCGGCCGGCGGCTGGCCGAACAGGCACGCGAGCACTTCGAGTCGGGAAGGGAAGGCCGCTGCTACGAAATCGTCGGCCGCAGCTAACGCGGCGCAAGACAATATTGCGTGGGATAGGCTTCCAGGTAAGTCGGCGGAAAAGACAGGCTGGAAGCCTATCCCACGTCTTCCGCTCAAGCCACCGCGTCGAGCCCAAACGCCCCGGCGGCCTCCTGGAGCAGGGCGAACTTCTCGACCCAATCCAGCCGGGTCCGCAGGGCGTCGGGCACGGCGGCCGCCCGCTCGTTGCGGCGATGCACCTCGGCGATCTTGTCGCGATAGAACTCCAGCAGGTCGACCGGCGCGTCCGGGTCGATTCCCGCCATGTCGAGGTCCAGCCGAATGGCGGCCAACTGCTCGTACTCCTGCTGGGTGACTACCGCGGCGTCGAAAAGCCGCTGGATCATCTCGGTGAACTGCTTCGGGGAGATGCGGGTCACGTCGTAGGTTCCGAGCACGCGGCGCGCGGCTTCCGCCGAGGACGAGCCGGAGCCGGACTCGGCACTACCCTGGTCGATCACGATTCGGCCCGCCGCGTCGGGAAACTCGGCCTGCCGCCTGGCGGCGGGGTCGGTGTAGCCGGACAGGATATTCTGAACTTGCATGGTCGGTGCTCCCGCGATCCTTGTTGGGCTTCTCGGCGTGAGCAAACCGTGCGCCAAACACGCCCACCGGACCCTGCGAAATCAGCAACCTCTTGCCAGAGCGGTACTTATGGCAAAGCGCTCGGCGGCGGCCTGCGCGGGCTAGGTGGTTGCCGTTTGCTTTATACCCGCCGGATTCTGCACCTATCGGCAACATCTGCCGCTGCGGATGCCGCCGCGGGCTGCGCGAACGGAAGGCCGAAGGCGGTCGAGGCTGCCCGAAGTCGGGTGATCGAGCTGTGTGTTGCCCCTCGATTGGGGCATAACGCAAGCGCCTTTTTTTTTGCATTGGGGGTACTTGCTTCTGTGGATTCAGCCGATATAATTCCGGTGTGGTCACTGTCCAGGGAGTTCGGCAACTCGCCGCGGCAGTGTGGGAGCGTCCCCAACAGCGGCTGGCGTGCCGGATTTTTCCGGGCCCCCGTTGACGGGCTGCGAAAGGCGGGATACCTTAGGTGATTCGCCATTCGCCGGGCTGTGGAAAAAAATTGTTCGGCGGCCTGTTGACAGGGATTTGGAAACGGGGTAAACTCAAGGTTTCGCCAGTTGGGGCGAATAGTTGGTAGGGGATTTACAGGGAATACGCTCCTGCGGTAACAGACCTTTTTGGGAGCGGGTTCCCTGTCGATCCGGCAGCGAGCCGATTGGTGGTGGCTTACACCACCACCGGGTGGCTCGTAGTTCTTTGACAATTTGGTTGTGGTCGAAGTGGCATCTAATAGTGAACCACGGCGGTGTACGATAGTCGTGCATCGTTTGGGTTCACCGAGCACTTAGTATGTTTTGAGCAATCGTTACATGGGCCGCAAAGGGTAGTCCGTTCACCATTGGTGGATGGGCAATACCCCATCATTGCGGTTCAATGTAGTCTATCCGCATGGTTCGAGTTCCGTTTGTGGAGCTTTGGATTCATGTGGCCAAGCTACTAAGGGCACATGGGGGATGTCTTGGCGTTAGGAGGCTTTGAAGAGCGTGGAAGACTGCGATAAGCCCGGAGTAGCTGTCAAACAAGCGTTGATCCCGGGATTCTCGAACTGGCCTGAGCTGAATCCATAGGCTCAGGCGGCCAACCCGGTGAACTGAAACAT
The DNA here is from genome assembly GCA_007122045.1 of Planctomycetales bacterium. Taxonomy (GTDB): domain Bacteria; phylum Planctomycetota; class Planctomycetia; order Pirellulales; family Thermoguttaceae; genus PWXP01. The sequence goes on from SKJM01000545.1 coordinate 4,213, forward strand.
CTCAGTAACCGGAGGAAAAGAAAGAAAAATCGATTCCCCGAGTAGCGGCGAGCGAAACGGGAATAGCCCAAACCGCGAGGGTTTCCCTCGCGGGGTTGTAGGGCCCCTCACATGGGAGTGATCAAGCTGCAGGATAGCCGAACTGTTTGGAAAGGCAGGCCATAGCGGGTGACAGCCCCGTAGGCGAAATCTCGGCAGCCTCCCGAGGGGTACCTGAGTAGGTCCGGTCACGTGGAACCCGGGCTGAACCAGCGGGGACCATCCCGCAAGGCTAAATACTCCCTAACGACCGATAGCGAACTCAGTAGGGTGACTGAATGATGGGAAGAACCCCTGCTAGGGGAGGATACTGAACCTGAAACCATGTGCCTACAAGCGGTCGGAGCCCTATTTCTAATGGGTGACGGCGTGCCTTTTGCATAATGATCCGGCGAGTTA
>SKJM01000645.1 GCA_007122045.1 Planctomycetales bacterium
AGCGGCAGCGGGAGCGACATCACGCTGGGCGGCGACAGCGGCATCTCGCTGGTCGACCCGGCCGACAGCGGCCTCTCGCTCGAGGAGCCGCTCGACCTGGGCGCCGGCGAGGAATCGCTCGAATTGGGCGAGGACGACATGATCGTGCTGGACGAGGATGAGGGCGCCGCCGCCCCGAAGGCCGAGGACGACTTCCTCCTCACACCGCTTGAAGACGAGGCCGATGAGGATTCCGAGAGCGGCTCGCAGGTCATCGCGCTGGACACCGAGGGCGACGAATCGTCCACGATGGTCGCCAGCACCTCGAACGCCTCGATGGCGGCCATGCTCGACGAGGACCTCGGCGCCGGCGGCGGCCTGGGCCTCGACGAGGCCGGCATGGGTGCCCCGTTGGGAGGGCAGCCGGACGGGCTGGCCGGCGGTGCCCCGCTCATGCAGCCGGCCGCCGCGCTGCCCGAGGCGCCTTGGTCGGTCTGGACCGTGGTGGTCCTGGGCCTCTGCTTGGTCATGCTCGTCTTTTGCGGCATGTTCAGCTACGACTTGATGCGCAATATGTGGAGCTGGGACGGCGCGTACGAGGTGAACAGCCACTTGATGGACTACGTCGTCAGTTGGTTTGAACGTTAGCCGGTCCGGCTACCGACGATTCGAAAGGAGTCGAATCCATGACCGCGGTTCGCATTGCTCTTGCCGTGTGCCTTCTGAGCGCGCTGCCCGGCGCGGCCGGGTGTTTGTTTGTTCCCCTGACCGCCCACCGGGCGTGCCAGACCGAGAACCGGAACCTCTCGGAACTGACGCGGGCGCAGGCCGTCGAACTGCACACCCTCCGCACCCACGCGCGCGCGAAGGAGGACGAACTCCTCGAGGCGGAACGCACCCTGGCGCGAATGGAGGAGGAGCTGGGCATCAGCCGCCATCAACTGGCCAGTTTTCGGCGCGAGCGAGAACAATTGCACGAGCAGTTCGAAGGCCTGGCCGGCCACCTCGGCCGTGTGCCGCCCGAGGTGAGCCGGCAGTTGACGGAACTTTCCCAGCGGTTCCCCTCTCTGGAGTTCGATTCTGCCACCGGGTTGAGTAAGCTCGATACCGATGTCCTCTTCGACTCCGGCGAGGCGGCATTGAAGGCGGAGGCCGAAGAGGTCCTGGTCGAACTGGTCCGCATTCTCAATTCGCCCGAGGCCAAGGACCTGCGGATCCTGGTGGCCGGGCATACCGACAACCAGCGCATCGCCGGCCGCCCCCTGCGCGAGCAGTTTCCGACGAACTTCCACCTGAGTACCGCCCGGGCCCACGCCGTGGCCGACCTGCTGCGGGGCCGGGGGATGGAGGAGTACCGGGTGGCCTTGGCCGGGTTCGGCGCGCATCAGCCCATCGCCCCCAACGCCACACCCGAGGACCGCCGCAAGAACCGCCGGGTTGAGGTGTTCGTCCTCGCGCCCCAGGTGCCGGTGGTCGGTTGGACCGAAACCATTCCCAGCGTGTACCGGTAGAGCCCGCCCGCCGGCGGGCAGGAATGGGTGTGCAGGGCGTTGGGGTCCCGCCTTTCGGCGGATTCTTTGGCCGGCTAAAACCAGGGCTCCAGCAGGGCGCGGTGCCCCCTCGTGTGGGTTGGGTTCCCGCCGCTCCGGGCGGCATTATGTGGAACCAACTGGCCGATCGGCCGGGCCGGGGATATAATGCATCCATAGCGTGTTCTGGCGGTGGCGCGTGCCGATCCCCCCTTGGGCCATCGCGAGTGTCTCCCCTTGGTCAATCCTCGTGCACCTGCGTGATTTACCTTGACTCCCTCACATCCTGAAACCTTCTCGGCGAAACGCCGCCCCCGGCGCCGGCTTCCCTGGCCGATACGCTTCCTGGCCTCGCTGCAGTTGGCCGTCGTGCTGATTGCCATCTACAGCGTCGTTCTCGTTTGGGCCACCGTGTTCATCGAGCGGCATTACGGCTACGAGTCGCGGGCGGTGTTCTTCGGCATCTACGATTCGTGGTGGTTCTCCTTACTCAACGTGCTGTTGGGGGTGAACGTGCTCATGTCGGCGCTGGTGCGCCTGCCGTGGAAACGCCGGCACTTGGGCTTCCTGTTGACGCATGCGGGCATACTGGTGGTGATGGGTGGGTTCGTGGTTGGTCGATTCTGGGGGATCGAGTCGCGGCTGCATCTGTTCGAGGGCAACGCCGAACACCGCGCCCTGAACGACCAACTGTACTTGAAGCTCACCGTCCTGCCCGGCGAGACGGGGGCGGGCGGCGCGGCCGCGGAACCGGGGCCGGGCGAGGACGCCAAGATTCCATTCCGGGGCGGGCCGTTCAACTGGGACGCGTACGCCGAACTTCCATACGTACCCTGGCGGCTGGCGCGGCGCGACCGAGGCACGGTGTACCGCCGCGACGGCATCCGCCTGGAGGTGCTCGACTACTACGCCCATTCCCGCGAGATCGAAGTGCCTCGGGTTCGGCTCAGGGCGATGCCCGGCGCCCGCACCGGCATGTCGCTGGGCGACACGGCCGGCGAAGCCGTCGAGCTGGTCGTGCGGCCCACCCGCGATCCCCACGGCCCGGGGCGCCGCGAGTTGGCCGGCGGGCAGCGCATGGTGTTCTGGCTGGCCGGGAGCCAGGAGGAGATGGCCGCCCTGCTCGACTCGCAGCCGGAGGGCGACGTGGGGCCCAGCGGCCAGGTGGTCCTCCATGCCGCCGGCGAGAAGATTTGCCTGCCGGTCCACGAGCTGGCCCCGGGAGCCCGCCAACCGTTGGGCGATACGGGGCTCGTAGTGGAACTGGTGCAGTTCATTCCACAGTTGCTGGCCGTGCAGCTCGAGATTCACGGCGAGGGGGCATCGCCGCAGCGGATGCTGCTCCTGGCCGATTTTCCCGAACTGAACCGCTACGACCAGCGCAACGGGGTGTACGGCACCTTCTACTTCGACCCCGACGCCGAACGCCCCGAAGAGGTCCAGGCCCGGCTCGATCCGCGGGTACTGGCCAACTCGCGCCGGGGCCGCATCGACCTGGTTCAGGGTCCCGACCAGAATCTGTATTACCGTGCATGGCGCCCGCCCGGCCCGGTTGGTACCGGCCGCCTGCCCTCGGCCGGCGAGCCCACGGTGCTCCTGGACGGAACCCCGGAGGTGCTGACCGTTCGGGTGGCGGAGTTCGAACCGGCGGACCGCCCGGGAACGAAATTACTGCCGGAGTCGTTCAACCGGAGTTTGAACCCGGGCCGCAGGCAGCCGCAGGTTTACGTTCGGCTGACCGTCGACGGCCGGAGCGACGAGTTCTGGCTTGCCGGCCTGCCATACGGCATGGCCGATACCGACGAGCGGGGCCGGCTGGTGCCGTTGCCGCGCGAGTTCCGCCGCCACGTGCCCGGCGAGGGGCGCCGCGTGGCGCTGACCATGCCCCGGGGCGCCGTCGAGTTGGGCTTCAGCGTCCTGCTGCACCGGTTCGATCGGAAGCTGGACCCCGGCGCCGACACGGTGTCGCATTACGCCAGCACGGTCGACTTTCTGGACCGCGGGTTGTCGCCGGAGCCGGTCCTCGAAGACGTGCTGGTCACCCTCAACGCGCCGGTCGATTTCACCGATCCGGCTACGGGCCGCTCGTACCGGTTCTACCAGTCGAGTTTCGACGGCCCCTTCCGGCCGGGCGATCCCCAGTACGAACAATATGTCGTCGATCGGGAGGCGCAGCCCCAGTTGTTCCTTTCCGTTCTGTCGCTCAACTACGATCCCGGGCGGGGGCTGAAGTACTTCGGCTCCATGCTGATGTCGGTCGGCTTCGTCCTCATTTTCTACATGCGAAAGAGCTTGCCATGACCCAACCACCACAGCGACGGTTTCCCCTGCTGCGTGCGGCGGCGTGGCTTCTGCTCGCCGGCGGCGTGTTCTTGCCGGGCGCCGCGGCGCACGGGGCCGATCTCGATTTCTCGACCTGGCGCGGCCTGCCCGTCTTCGACCGCGGCCGGCGCAAGCCCTTGGAGAGCTTCGCCAACGTGATGGTGCGCGAGATCTCCGGCCAGTCGAACCCGGTGCTGGGACCGGGGGCCGCTTCGCACCGGCCGGGCGGGGGTTTGACGGCGCAGGCGGCGCGGGTGGCCGACGAGGTGATCTTTCCCGACGGCAGGGCCCGGCGGTTCACCGCGCCGGAACTGCTCCTTTCGTGGTTGATCGAGCCGGAGGTGTGGGAATACGTGCCGTTCCTGGCGGCCCGGCACGAGGAGCTGCGCACCGACCTGCTCGACCTGCCGCTGCGGGGCCGCGACGGCAGCCGGTTGAAGCACGTCAGCCCGGCGCAGCTTATCGAGGCCGAAGGGTTCCGCCGCCGCTTGCGGGAATTGAGCGAGGCGCAGAGCCGCGCCCGGCAGGAAGGCCGCGATTTCTCCATGGTCGGGGTCGACCGGCACGTGAATCAACTGTACCAGGCCTACGCACTGTACCGGCTGCTGACGTACGACCCGGCGGCCGAGGTCGACGTGGACACCAATCGCCGCTTCGGCGACCAGCTCGTCGAGGCGCACAACCTGTGGATCGAGGCGGCGCCGCGCTCGGGCCATCATGAGCCCGAACCGCCGTCGGAAATGGTCGAAGCGCATCAGGCGGTGCGGCGCGCGTTCGAGCAGTTGGCGCAGGTCGTCCATGCCGAAACCTTCAC
>SKJM01000289.1 GCA_007122045.1 Planctomycetales bacterium
CGCTCAAAGGGGGAAGGCTACTAGATGTTGTGGTTCGGGCCGAATGCCGGCACGACATGTGCTCCAGCCGTTTCCGGACGCTGGCCGTGTTCCAGGGTCGGAAACGAAAGCCCCGCAACTGTGACACTCACGTCGCGTCCACGTGGACACTTCGTGGCAGACTGTTTTGCGGGGGGGCGGCAACGGCGTTTGGCCGCTGTGCCTCCTGCAGCGGCGCGAAGGGCACCTGGAAAAGGAGCACGATTGCAATGCTGGCGGCGCCGGCAGTCCTGTTCCTGACTGCCAAGGCCGATGCCGATGGCCTGCTCCGGAGCAGCCCGGGACACGTCGGGCAACCTACCACAGTCGCAAGGCCCGAAGGCGCGGCTCGGAGACACTTGGTGGACCCGCGACTGGAGGAGCATCCTCTCTGGCGCTATATGCCCGCGTCGCACCAGCGGGCGCTGCGCGAGCTTCAGCGCCGGCTGCGGTGGTGAGTCGTTTTTGGCCGCAGCGCGCAAGAGTCCGCGTACCAACCGCGCACCGCAGCGGTTGCTCGAAAGCCGTCCACTGTCGCTCCGGGTTCGGCGCTTCCACGAAATCAACCGAGCGCCGCCGGGGCCGCTTGAGGCCGCGCTGCGGGCCGTGTTATACTGGTGCGAATTTGGACCCCGTGCCCGGCCCAACCTGGCGCCGCGGCGCCCGCTTTCACCCCCGGTAGCCGCACCCCGGGGACTGCCCCGATTTTCACGGCGGAGAGGGCATCCGTTCTGGATGACGCTGCTCCGCCGAAAAAATCGGCGGCACCCCCTTGGCCGGGCTGCTATTTGCCCCCCTGCCGCTTGCGAGGAACCGCCCGTGCCCCGTCGCGACGACATCCACAAAATCCTGCTCATCGGCTCCGGCTCGATCATCATCGGTCAGGCGTGCGAGTTCGACTACTCCGGCGTGCAGGCGTGCAAGGCCCTGCGCGAGGAGGGCTACGAGGTGGTGCTGGTCAACTCGAACCCGGCCACCATCATGACCGACCCCGAGATGGCCGACCGCACCTACATCGAACCCCTCTCGTGGGAGATCATCGCCAAGGTGATCGAGGCCGAGCGGCCCGACGCATTGCTGCCCACGCTGGGGGGGCAGACGGGCCTCAACCTGGCCATGGCCCTGGAGCAGCACGGCGTGCTCGAGCGGTTCGGCGTCGAGATGATCGGGGCCGACGCCAAGGTGATCGACAAGGCCGAGAGCCGCGACCAGTTCAAGGCCGCCATGGAGAGCATCGGCCTGGAATGCTGCCGCGGCGAAACGGTCCGCACGCTCGAAGAAGCCCGGCGGGTGGTCAAAGACATCGGCCTGCCGTGCGTCGTGCGGCCCAGCTTCACCCTGGGCGGCACGGGGTCGAGCATCGCCTACAACCGCGAGGAATTCGAGCGACTGGTGAGCAACGGGCTGGAGGCGTCGCCCATCAGCCAGGTGCTGCTCGAAGAGTCGGTGATCGGCTGGAAAGAGTACGAAATGGAGGTGGTGCGCGACAAGGACGACAACTGCGTGATCATCTGCTCCATCGAAAACTTCGACGCGATGGGCGTGCACACCGGCGATTCCATCACCGTGGCGCCCGCCCAAACCCTCACCGACAAGGAATACCAGCGAATGCGCGACGCCTCGCTTGCGGTCATTCGCGAGATCGGCGTCGAGACGGGCGGGTCGAACATCCAGTTCGCCATCGATCCCGACACGGGCCGCATGGTGGTCATCGAAATGAACCCGCGCGTCAGCCGCTCCAGCGCGCTGGCCAGCAAGGCCACCGGCTTCCCGATTGCGAAGATCGCGGCGAAGCTGGCCGTCGGCTACCGGCTGCACGAGTTGGCCAACGACATTACCCGCAAGACCAAGGCCTGCTTCGAGCCGACCATCGACTACGTGGTGGTGAAGATTCCCCGCTTCGCCTTCGAGAAGTTCCCCGAGGCCGACCCCACGCTCACCACGCAAATGAAGAGCGTGGGCGAAACGATGGCCATCGGCCGCACGTTCAAGGAGGCGTTTCAGAAGGCGCTGCGCGGGCTGGAGGTGGGCCACTTCGGCTTCGGCTGCGACCAGAAGGACTTGTGGGGCACGCCCGAGCAGCCGGCCATCGAGGAGGTGCGCACGCGGCTCATCGTCCCCGGCGACCAGCGCGTGTGGCACCTGCGCTACGCCATCAAGTACGGCATGTCGATCGACGAAATCCACGACCTGACCGGCATCGACCCGTGGTTCCTCGACAATCTGTTCGAACTGGTCGAAATGGAGGACACCCTTCGCGAGCAGGCCGGTTTGGCGTCCACCGACGACCCGCTGCTCCGCCGCGCCAAGCGGTTCGGCTTCTCCGACCGCCAGCTTGCCCACCTGCTGGGTTCGACCGAAATGGAGGTGCGTACCGACCGCAAGCGGCGCGGCATTGTGCCCACCTACAAGTGCGTCGATACCTGCGCCGGCGAGTTCGAGGCCTACACGCCCTACTACTACTCGACCTACGAGGACGAGGACGAAACGCCCCCGAAGCAGCCCGGCAAGCAGCGCATCATGATCCTCGGCGGCGGGCCGAACCGCATCGGGCAGGGCATCGAGTTCGACTACTGCTGCTGCCACGCCAGCTTCGCCATGCGCGAATTGGGCATCGAATCGATCATGGTCAACTCGAACCCCGAAACCGTTTCGACCGACTACGACACCAGCGACATCTTGTTCTTCGAGCCCCTGACGACCGAAGACGTGCTGAACATCTGCGACCGCGTGCAGCCGGACGGCATCATCGTGCAGTTCGGCGGGCAAACGCCGCTGAACCTCGCCCGGGCGCTGAGCAACGCCGGCGCGCCGATCATCGGCACGAGCGTCGACACGATCGAAGAGGCCGAGGACCGCGAGCGGTTCGCCGCCTTCCTGCGCCGCTGCAACCTGAAGCAGCCGCCCAACGGCATCGCGCGGAACATGAACCAGGCCCGGGCCGAGGCGGCCAAGATCGGCTTTCCCGCCCTGGTGCGGCCCAGTTTCGTGCTGGGCGGCCGGGCGATGGAAATCTGCTACGACGCCGCCCAGTTCGAGCGGTTCGTGGCCGAGGCCTTCATCGTGGCCCAGGGCCAGCCCGTGCTCATCGACCAGTTTCTCGAAGACGCCGTCGAAGTGGACGTCGACGCCATTGCCGACGGCGAGCGCGTCATGGTGGCCGGCATCATGGAGCACATCGAAGAGGCGGGCGTTCACTCGGGCGACTCGGCCTGCGCCATCCCGCCGTACAGCCTGCCCGGCCCGGTGGTCGAGGAAATCCGCCAGGCCACCGTGACCATGGCCCGCGAACTGGGCGTGCGCGGGCTGATGAACGTGCAGTACGCGGTGAAGCGGGAGGAGGGGCGGCCGGCGCTCTACGTGCTGGAAGTGAACCCGCGGGCGAGCCGCACCGTGCCGTTCGTGTCGAAGGCCACCGGCGTGCCCCTGGCGAAGGTGGCGGCCAAGGTCATGGCCGGCGTGTCGCTGGCCGAGCAGGGCATGACGAAAGACCCCATCCCCTCGCACGTTTCCGTCAAGGAAGCCGTGCTGCCGTTCGTGAAGTTCCGCGGGGTCGACATCGTGCTGGGCCCCGAAATGAAGTCGACCGGCGAGGTGATGGGCATCAGCGAGCGGTTCTCCATCGCGTTCGCCAAGAGCCAGATTGCCGCCGGCACCGTCCTGCCCGCCGCCGGCAAGGTGTTCATCAGCATGGCCGACCGCTACAAAGAGGCGATGCTTCCGCTGGCCCAGACGCTGGCCGAGTTGGGCTACGAACTGCTGGCCACCAAGGGCACGGCCCGGCGGCTGCGCGAGGCGGGCGTTCCCGTGGCGGCCATCAAGAAGGTGCAGGAGGGCCACCCGAACTCGATCGACTACATGATCGACGGCGACCTGCAACTCGTCATCAACACGCCCAGCGGCAAGGGCGCGCGGACCGACGAGGGCCGCATCCGCGCGGCGGCCGTCTCGCACGGCATCCCCTGCATGACCACCCTGCAAGCCGCCCAGGCCGCCGTCCGCGCCATGCAGGCCCTGCGCGAAGAGGAACTGACCGTCCAGGCCATCCAGGACCGGTTCCCGGAGTATGCGAAGGGGCGGCAGTGACGTCTTTGGTAGGGTGGGCGGTTCCGGCTGTCTCAGCAGCCTTACTTCGCCCACGCGACCGACGCATCAAGTGGCTTCCCCGCTGCCTACGCGCTCCCCGAACCTAGTAGATCGGACGCCGGATTGCAAGGCGAAACAAAAGGCCGCGCTGGCTGCTGATCGCCGCGGCTGGATTCAAGCGCAGCCAGCCGGCACGCCGCCGCGTCGGGCGTCGTGGCACGGGTTGCTGTCGATGAAGTTGGACGATTACCTTCGGCTACTGGACTGGACGGCCCCCAGTCGCGTGGCGACAAGCGGGGCTCGATTCCCAAGGAGGGACGGAGGCATGGCGCCAACAGACCCTCCGTTTGCGATTGACGCAACGCCCGCGCACGCCTCCGGCTGTCAGACTGGGATGGCATGGTTTCGGTCGTTTGGAATTTCACCCTCCCGCGTAGCGGGAGGGTCGCGAGCGGCCTTCTCTTCACCCTCCCGCGCAGCGGGAGGGTCGCGAGCGGCCTTCTCTTCACCCTCCCGCGTAGCGGGAGGGTCGGACG
>SKJM01000168.1 GCA_007122045.1 Planctomycetales bacterium
CATGACCGGCTGCATTTCAGCCGGCGCCTCGGCGATTTCCTCCTCGAGCAGGACGATCTTCTCCTCCGGCTTGTTGCCCTGGATATTCCCTTCCAAGGCGATCTTCTGGCCGATCGCTCGAATGGCCTCGGCGTGGGCCTGGTCTTTCATGGCTCCCTCGATAATGGGGTTCAGGTGTTCCATGGCCGTCTTCGGCAGGCCCTTCGCCACGGCTTCCTGCACCTTCTTCCATTGTTCCGCCCGAGGACCCGGTTCGCCAGGACTGCCGTGAAGGGCGACGTAACCGAACAGCAGGATGGGGAGAACCACCAATAGGACATAACGTTTCATGGCTGGGAAGACTCCGTAAAAGGGCCTCGAATCAACTCCTGCGGGGGGCAGGCACAAAGCGGAGTAGGGCCGGAGGATCCGCCTCCTTCGCCAGTCTGTCCGGAAAAGGGCAGGAACACGATACCGCTCCAACATAGCACGAACATTCCGCCACTCCAACATACCGACGCTCCGCCCCCGCAATTAGTTCCCCGAAATCTCCGGGCGTGCGTGTTTGATGGGCAGCGAGCGGTTCGCGCATTCCCCCGCGGAAGATCCGATCCGGTCCAGCCGCCCCGGAACACTCCTTCGCGAAAAGTGAGCGCCGGCGTATGATTTATTGGGCCGCCATGATCACCCGATTCCGCGTTCTCAGCGAGGACGACACGCTCAGCACGGTCATGGCCGAGTTGCTGGCCGGCAGCCAGCAGGACTTCCCCGTTGTCCCCGTTGTCTCGGGCGGGCAGATTACGGGATTGCTGACTCGAAAAGACGCACTGACGGCTCTTGCGGGGGGCCATACCGGTGCCCGGGTGGGCGACGTCATGCAGCGAGAGTGCCCCGTAGTTGACGAATCGGAGATGTTGGAAGATACTTTCCTACGGATGCGCGAGGGCGACTGCTCGACGTTACCGGTGGTGAGCGACGGCCGGCTGGTCGGCATGGTCACGCTGGAGAACGTGGGAGAGTGGATCATGATTCACTCGGCTCTCGACCGCCGGGGCGGCCGGATGGTCCGAATTGCGCCCTGAGCTGCGTGCCCTGGCGGCACGAAGCCCTGGGGTGCCCCATCGCGTCGCTAGATGTTATCCTTGTGGACTGGGCGAGAGAAGAACGCATGACAACATACACACTGACCATTTATGGATACAGCCAACGGTAGGACGATCCGCACCGGCAAAGGGTTGGATATACCCCTCGCCGGCAGACCCCGCCATGATATTTGCGAGGGGGCGCCCGTCGGCCGCGTGGCCGTGCTGGGTCCCGACTACGTGGGCATGCGCCCGACGATGGCCGTGGCCGAGGGCGACGAGGTCCGCCTGGGGCAGGTGCTGTTCGAGGACAAGAAGACGCCGGGAGTCCTGTACACCGCGCCGGGCGCGGGACGCGTGGCCGCCATCAACCGAGGTGCGAAGCGGGCGCTGATGTCGGTGGTGATCGAGTTGTCCGGCGACGCGGAGGAAACGTTCGCCCGGCCAGCCGGCGAGCGGCTCGACGGGCTCGACCCCCAAGGGGTCCGCGAGACGCTCCTCCGCTCGGGCCTCTGGACCGCCTTGCGTACGCGGCCGTTCAGCAAGGTGCCCGCCCCCGATGCCCAGCCGCACGCCGTGTTCGTGACGGCCATCGACACGCATCCGCTGGCCGCGTCGCCCGAAGTGATCGTCGGCGAGCGGCCGGACGACTTCGTTGGGGGGCTGAAAGTGCTCGGGCGGCTCGGCGGCCAGAAGGTTTACGTGTGCAAGGCGCCCGGGGCGAACATTCCCGGCGGCGACCTGCCCGGCGTGGAGCAGGTGGCCTTTGATGGCCCCCATCCGGCGGGTCTGGCCGGAACGCACATCCACTTTCTCAGCCCCGTCGGGCACCATCGAACCGCCTGGTACTTGAACTACCAGGACGTCATGGCCATCGGTGCGCTGCTGCTGACCGGCCGGCTGGACACGCGGCGGGTCATCTCGCTGGCGGGGCCGCAGGTGCGCGATCCCCGGCTGTTGCGCACCCGGCTCGGCGCCGACCTGGCGGAACTGGTCAAGAACGAATTGGAGGGCGACGAGGTTCGACTTGTATCGGGTTCGGTACTGGGCGGCCGGACGGCCGAGCCACCGGTGGCCTACCTGGGGCGCTATCACCTCCAAGTGACGGCGCTGAAGGAGGGAGGCCGCCGAGAACTGTTCGGCTGGTACGGCTTGGGCTGGAATAAGCATTCGGCGTTGAACGTCGTAGCGTCCCGGCTGCGGCCCGGCCGCGGCCTCCCCCTGACCACGGCGGCGAACGGCAGCCGGCGGGCGATCTATCCCGTCGGAACCTACGAACAGGTGATGCCGCTGGACATCTTCGCCACGTTCCTGCTCCGGGCGCTGGCGTCCGACGACGTCGAGCAGGCCGAGGCGCTGGGCGCGCTCGAACTCGACGAGGAGGACCTGGCGCTGTGCACGTACGTGTGCCCGGGCAAGAACGAGTACGGGCCGGACTTGCGGCGAAATCTCACGACGATCGAGAAGGAAGGGTAACCACGCCCCATGAAGCTACTCCGCAGGGTCATGGATCGCATCGCGCCGGCGTTCGAAGAGCGGGGGTCGCTCCACGTGTTCCACCCCCTCTTCGAAGCGATCGACACCTTCCTGTACACGCCCGGCAAGGTCGCCACGGGCGCGGTGCACGTGCGCGACGCGATCGACTACAAGCGCATGATGACGACCGTGGTCGTGGCCCTGCTGCCCTGCGTGTTCATGGCCATGTACAACACGGGCTTGCAGTCGAACCGGGTGATGGGCGACTTCGGGCTGACGGCCGCGGCCGGGTGGCGCGGCACGGTGATCGAGGCGCTCGGCTCGGGGTACGACCCGGCGAGCATCTGGGCCAACCTGGTGCACGGGGCGTTGTATTTCCTTCCCATTTACATCGTGTGCATGGCGGCCGGCGGCGCGTGGGAAGTGCTGTTCGCCATCGTGCGGCGGCACGAGGTGAACGAGGGGTTCTTCGTGACGGGGCTGCTGCTGCCGCTCGCCCTGCCGCCGACCATCCCGCTGTGGCAGGTGGCCCTGGGCACGAGCTTCGGCGTGGTTATCGGCAAGGAGATTTTCGGCGGTACGGGGTACAACTTCCTGAATCCCGCGCTCACCGGCCGGGCGTTCCTGTTCTTCAGTTACCCCGCCCGGTTTTCCGTCGACGAGGCCTGGGTGGCCATCGACGGCGCCAGCGGCGCCACCCCCCTGGCCCAAGCCGCCGAGGGCGGCATGGCGCGGCTGCTCGAGTTCGACATCACGTTCATGGACGGCTTTCTGGGGACCATCCGCGGGTCGATGGGCGAGACCTCGGCGCTGGCCTGCCTCATCGGGGCGGCCATTCTCGTGCTCACCGGCATTGGCTCGTGGCGCATCATGCTCAGCATGCTGGCGAGCGCCCTGGCCCTGGTTACCCTGTTCTGGGGCGTCGGGAGCGAAACCAACGTCCTGTTCACCGTCCCGCCGCACTTGCACCTGGTGCTGGGGGGATTCGCGTTCGGGTTGGTGTTCATGGCCACCGATCCGGTCACCGCCGCCATGACCCGAACCGGCCAGTACATTTACGGGGTGCTGATCGGCCTGATGACGATGCTCGTTCGCGTCATCAATCCCGCGTTTCCGGAAGGCGTGATGCTGGCCATCCTGTTTGGCAACACGTTCGCCCCGCTGATCGATTATTACGTGGTGCGCGCGAACATCCGTCGGAGGGCCCTGAGGCATGCGTAAGGATTCGGTCAGTTATACCATGGCGGTTGCCGCGGGGGTGTGCATCGTGTGCTCGCTGCTCGTCTCAACGGCGGCCATCACGCTCCGGCCCATCCAGCAGCGGAACGCCGAACTCGACCGGAAGCGGAACATCCTTCTGGCGGCCGGGCTGAAGGAGCCGGGCGAGCGGGTCGACATCGAGGCGCTGTTCGAGCAGATCGAGACGCGGGTGGTCGATATGCGCTCCGGCCGGTTCGCCGACGAAATCGATCCGGAAATGGTGGACGACCCGCAATACGCCACGCCGCTGCCCGACGACCAGGACCCCGCCCGCGTCCGCCGGCGCCCCGATTACCAGGTGGTCTATCTGCGGGAGACCAACGGCCGGTTGGACCGCTTGATTCTGCCGGTCCGCGGCCGGGGGCTTTGGGGCATGATGCACGGCCTGATCGCCCTGGACCGCGACATGAACACCATCCTGGGCCTCATCTTCTACGAGCACAGCGAAACGCCCGGCCTCGGCGGCGAGATCGACAGCGACTGGTGGCGGGACCAGTGGGAGGGCAAGCAGGCCTTCGACCAACAGGGCCGGGTGCGCATCGAGGTGGTCCGGGGAGCGGTTCCCCCGGGCGATCCCGACGCCGAACACAAGGTCGACGGCATCTCCGGGGCCACGTTCACCGCCCGCGGCGTGTCGAGCCTCGTGCGGTTCTGGCTCGACGATTGGGGGTACGGTCCCTTCCTCGAGAACATGCGCGAAGAACTCAGCGAACCCCTCGGCGAACACCAAGGAGCGAACGAACCATGACCAGGCCTGCCAGGGTCCTGCTGGAACCCATCTTCGACAACAACGCCATCATGGCGCAGGTGCTGGGCATCTGCTCGGCCCTGGC
>SKJM01000611.1 GCA_007122045.1 Planctomycetales bacterium
GGGGCTGGAGTTCACCCCCGGCGACGGGCCGGTGCTGCACAACCCCGTCCGCCAGCCGGACGAGGTCGACCGCCTCCGGGAACTCGACGACTGCGCCCCGCTGCATTACGTGTTTGAGGCGGTGCGGCAGACCCGGGCCCAACTGCCCGAGCACCTCCCGCTGATCGGCTTTGCCGGGGCCCCGTTCACCCTGGCCGCGTACGCCATCGAAGGCGGCGGCAGCCGCAACTACCTGCACGTGAAGCGGCTGATGCTGACCGACCCGGGCGCCTGGAACGCCCTGATGGCCCGCTTGGCCCGGTCGGTGGCGCGGTACCTGGTCGGGCAGATCGCGGCCGGGGCCCAAGTGGTACAGCTTTTCGACAGTTGGGTCGGCTGCCTCGGCGTGGATGATTATCGCCGGTTCGTCCTCCCGCACACCCGCGCCGTGATCGAGGCGGTCGAAGCCCACGCCCCGGTCCTTCACTTCGGCACGGGCAATCCGGCCCTGTTGCCGTCACAGCGCGAGGCCGGCGGCCAGGTCCTCGGCGCCGATTGGCGCATCCCGCTCGACGAGGCTTGGGTGGCCGTCGGGCACGACCGCGCCATCCAAGGCAACCTCGATCCGGCCGTCCTCCTGGCGCCGCTGGCGGAGATCGAACGCCGGGTCGAGCAGGTCCTCGACCTGGCCGGCGGCCGGCCGGGGCACATTTTCAACCTCGGCCACGGCGTGCTCCCCCAAACGCCCGTTGAACATGCCGCCGCCCTGGTGCAGATGGTCCACGAGCGAAGCGGCTCCCTCCGGGGGCCACCCTAATCTCCTCCTTGGGTTAAGCTATAATTAGGGTGTGCTGCGCAGACCGCGCAGTTTGCGCTGATTATTCCCCTTCTTCCGAGGAGGACCGGGTGGCTCACTGCGCCCCCAATTCGACTGGCTCGTCCTGGCCGCCCGATGCGGTGGTTGGCATTGCGGCAGACGATGCTCCGGCGCGGGTCATCGAGTTGCCGCCCCCGCCGGTGCTCCAAGAGGCCGAGGTGCGCATCGAGCCCCAAGCCGAACCGCTTTATGTGGGGGGGTGGCGCGGGTGGTTGTCGGCCCGGGCCGTGGCCGGCTTTCTGACGAGCTTCTTGTTTCACTTCGCGCTGGTTCTGAGCCTGGCGCTGTGGCTGCCTCCGAAAGAGAGCGGCTCCGGCGCCCTGTGGCTGGTCGTCTGGCCCCACGACGCCGAGCCGCTGCTGACGAGCGATGCCGCCCTGGAGCCTTCGCATTCCGACGCGCGGGAGCGTGCGGCGGGCGACGCCGTGCTGGTCGACCAGGGATTCGACGGCCCGGCGGTCCGCGGCCCGGCCGAGGCGCCCCTGGCGGCCGCTCACCCGCCGTCGCCCCAGCTCGGCACGTTCGACCGGGCCGACTACTTTCTGCAAACCGACGCCGACGTATCGGGCGCGTTGGCCGGGCGGGGCCGCGACGCCCGGGCGGAACGGGTTCGCATTGGCGGCGGCACGCCGGACAGCGAGGCGGCGGTCGAGCGGGGATTGCGATGGATCATGGCCCAGCAGCGCGACGACGGCGGCTTCAGTTTCCGGCGCCTCCGCGGCACCTCCCGCAACCCCGGCACCGAGAGCAGCACCACCGCCGCGACGGCCATGGCCATGCTGCCGTACCTTGGAGCGGGCTATACGCACACCGAGGGCCCCTACCAGGACGTCGTCCGCCGCGGTATGTATTACCTGCTGCGCAGCGCCCGCCAAACGCCCCACGGCGCCGACCTCCAGAACGGCACCATGTACGCCCAGGGGCTGGCCGCGATCGCCCTGTGCGAGGCGTACGCCATGACCGGCGATCCTGGATTGCGGGCCGTCGCCGAACAGTCGGTGCGTTTCATCCTATACGCTCAGGATTTGAAGGGGGGAGGTTGGCGCTACCAACCCGGCGAACCCGGCGACACGACGGTCGTCGGCTGGCAACTCATGGCGCTGAAGAGCGCGCAGATGGCCGGGCTGAGCGTCCCCTCGCCCACGCTGATCGGCGTTCGGCGGTTCCTCGACAGTGTGCAGTCGGAGTACGGGGCCAAGTATGGCTACATGGACCCGCGGCCCGGCGAAACCACCACGGCCGTCGGCCTGCTGTGCCGCATGTACACGGGCTGGAATCGCGACCACCGGGCCCTGCAGTGGGGCGTCGCCTACCTGGACGCTTTGGGGCCCTCCGAGGACAACATGTACTTCAACTATTACGCCACGCAAGTCCTGCACCACTTTGGCGGCGAACCGTGGGAGCGGTGGAACCCCGCCATGCGCGACTACCTCGTGGCCACGCAATCCGACCGGGGGCACGAAGCCGGAAGCTGGCATTTTTCCGGCGGATATGGCGACGTGGGCGGCCGGCTTTACAACACGGCCATGGCCGTCATGACGCTGGAGGTGTACTATCGGTATATGCCGTTGTACCGCGAGCAGGCCGTTACCGACAGGTTCTGAGGCGAACGGCCGCCCGGCAGCGGTGCAATTCCCAAGTCGCGCCACCCTGGTATCCCCCCATGCCGCTGCATCCGCTCCTTCGCCGCTGGCTCGTTCATACCGCGCAGCAGAAGCTGCGCCGGCGCATGGCCGAGCAAGCCGAGCGGGCCGATATGCCCCCGGAGGCCTGCGAGGTTGCCGTGGTGTTTGCCCTGGGAATCGAGGCCGGCGGCTTCCTGGACCGGATGGAGGAGTACATCGACCTGCGGGGGCGGGGGTTCACCATCCGCCTGGGTACCCTCGCGGGGCGGCGCGTGGCCGTTGTGGCCAGCGGCGCGGGCGCGGAGAACGCAGCCCGGGCCACCAACGCCGTCTTCGACGGCCACCAGCCGCAATGGGTCATTTCGGCAGGTCTAGCGGGGGGGCTTCAGCCGGCCCTCTGCCGCAACGACATGGTCATGGCCAATTGCGTCGTCAATCCGGAAGGCCGCCGGTTGCAGATCGATCTGTCGGTCGACCCGGCCGAGTTGGAGAAGCACCCGGGCGTTCACGTGGGCCGGGTGCTGTCGGTCGACCGGCCGGTGCGGAGCGCGGACGAGAAGGCCGCCCTCGGCGAAGCGCACGACGCGCTGGCGGTCGACATGGAAACGTTCGCCGTGGCCGAGACGTGCCGGCGCCGGCAGGCCCGCTGCTTGGCCGTGCGCGTGGTCTACGATCCGGTCGGCGAGCGGCTGCCCCGCGACGTGGAGACGCTGCTGGCGCAGCCCACCGCGGCCACTCGCCTGGGCGCGGCGGCCGCGGCCGTGTTCCGCCGGCCTTCGAGTCTGAAGGACTTGTACCAGTTGCGGGAAAACGCTCTGGTGGCCTCCGAGCGGCTCGCAACCTTCCTGGCGGGCGTTGTTGAGCAACTGCCGAAGTGATAGGATCAGCGCCCCGGGACGAGCGGTGGAAAGGAACTGGCCACTGTAGGATGGACATTCCTGTCCGTCGGGCGAAGGACATTCCTGTCCGTCGGGCGAATGACATTCCTGTCCGTCGGGCGAATGACATTCCTGTCCGTCGGGCAAATGACGGACAGGAATGTCCATCCTACGGCTAAGCTGCGACTTCTCTCCTGCCAACAGTGAGGAATCCGTTTTGTCATTTCCGTGTGAACCGTTGCGGGCCGACGCCGATCGGGTGGTCATTTCCGTCAACCCGATGGCCGACGCCGGGTCGGTCCAAGATCGGGTCGACCAGTTGGCCGAAATGCTCCGCCAGCGGGGAGTCACTCCGGAGATCGACACCTCGTTGAGCGCGGTGGCCGAGGCGGCCGGCCGATGGCACGCCGAGCGGCGGCTGCGCGCGTTGGTAGGGGTGGGCGGCGACGGTACGGCCGCCGAACTGGCCAACCGCATCCCCCCCGGGCTGCCCTTGGCCATGCTGCCCGCCGGCAACGAGAACCTGTTGGCGCGCTACGTGGGTTGGGCTGCGGCGCCGGAAGAGCTATGCGGTACCCTCTTTGATGGGCAAATCGCGCGTCTCGACGCCGGGCGCGCGAACGGGCGCTTGTTCCTGCTGATGGCCGGATGCGGTTTCGACGCCGAGGTGGTGCGCCGCCTCCATGCCCGCCGTTGCGGCCCCGTCCGCAACCGCGACTACTTCAAACCGATTCTCCATTCGATTCGTACCTATAAGTATCCGCCACTGGAGTTCGCCTACACTTCCACCGACCCGTCCGGGGGGCATAGGGTAACCTTCACCAATGCCGGGAGGTGGCTGTTCGCATTCAATTTGCCCTGCTATGGTGGGGGCTTGCGGATTGCGCCGCACGCCCACCCCTCGGATGGCAGGCTGGATGTTTGCGTGTTCCGGCGCGGCGGGCTGTGGCATGGCCTCCGCTATGCGGGGGGTATCCTGTTGGGAACGCATCATCGCATGGGCGACGTCCTCATGCAGCGGGTTCCCAGCCTGACGGTTTCGGCCGCCGCCGAAGTGCCCTACCAGTTGGACGGCGATCCCGGCGGACTCCTTCCGGTCCGCCTCGAGACGGTTGCCCAACACCTGGCGCTCGTGGTGCCGCGGCGAACCTGAACGCTCGCCCGCCAAGGAACTTGCCAAACCGTAGGATGGACATTCCTGTCCATCCCCTTGAACTTACCAAACCGTAGGATGGACATTCCTGTCCGTCCCCTTGAACCTACCAAAC